>DASWPR010000286.1:0-2766 GCA_036398455.1 Dokdonella sp. | reverse complement strand
GACGGCGAATTCGGCCATGCGCAAGGCACGCCGTTCGACGTCGCGCAGGAAGCGCTCGATCGCGGGCGACTCGTCGGTAGGCGTCGCGGGCGCGTCGGGCATGCGGTCGAAGCCGCTCATGAAGATGGAACCGGCAAGCATTCAGCATCCGTCTTTCGGGGGCCTTTCGATGCCGTCCAACGCAGCCTGGGGCGATCGGTTGACGCGCCGGCCGCGCCAGCGCTGGAGGAACGAGTGAAGACCCCCCTGTCAAGCGGTTGTGCACAGATTTTCTCAGACGCCCCGAGCGCCTGCCGATGTTGCGCTGCATCCCAAGATGACACCCATTGTCACAATGCAAGTGATTGATTTAAAAGCTGCATTACAGATTGATTAAACATTCGCCAACCCGGCCGAGGAGGCCCAGCGAAGCGCTTCCCGAGCCGCCGCGGCAGCACTAGTCCACAGAGTTATCCACATTTCTTGTGGATAACAATAATTTCCCCATTGCACTAGGGAGTTAACCGTACTTCCTGATGGTTTCGTGAGAAACCTTCGGCAAGCCGAGGCCGCATTGCGCGGGCGTCGCCGCTACACTTGCGGACGCGCGGATTTGCGCCCTGCCGACGCCATGCCTTCGATCCTGCGCCTCGCCCTGCCGGTCCCCCTGAACACCCTGTTCGACTATCGCGCGCCGGCCGGCGTCGCGCCGACGGCGGGGTGCCGCGTGCTGGTCCCGTTCGGCAAGCGCGCGGTGGTCGGGGTCGTCGTCGAACAGGCGGCGGCGTCCGATCTCGACGACGACAAGCTGAAGCCGATCGAGCGCGTCCTCGACGAGCGTCCGCTGCTGACGCCGGAATTGATGTCGACGCTGCGCTGGGCCGCGCGCTACTACCACCATCCGCTCGGCGAAGTGCTGCAGGCGGCGCTGCCGGTGGCTTTGCGCTCCGCGCGCGAACTGCCGCTGTGCGGCATCGAAGCCTTGCAGTCGACGCCCGCGGGCGTCGCGGCGCTGGCCGATCCGAAACGCCGCCGCGGCACGCACGGCGATGCCCTGCTCGAGGTACTCGCCGCGGGTCCTTTGCCGACCGCACAGGCGCGCGCACGCAGCGGCGCTTCGGCCGCGGTGGTGCGCGCGGCGCTGGCGCACGGGTGGATCGAGCGCGTGCGGGTCGCCGCGTCGGCCATTGCGCCGGCACCGATCGCCGGGCCGGCACTGAATGCCGAGCAGCGCGCGGCGGCGGACAGCGTGATCGCGGCAAAAGGGTTCGAGCCGTTCCTGCTCGATGGCGTCACCGGCAGCGGCAAGACCGAGGTCTACCTCGACATCATCCGCGCCTGCCTCGCGCAAGGCCGCCAGGCCCTCGTGCTGGTGCCGGAGATCGCACTGACGCCGCAGGCGCTGCGCCGCTTCCGCGAGCGCCTGGGGATCGACATCGCGGCGCTGCATTCGGGCCTGGGCGAGAGCGAACGCGCGCGCGCCTGGCTCGCCGCTGCGCGCGGCGAGGCGAGGGTGATCCTCGGCACGCGCTCGGCGCTGTTCGTGCCACTGCCCGTTCCCGGCGTCATCATCGTCGACGAAGAACACGACGCCTCCTACAAGCAGCAGGAAGGATTCCGCTACCACGCGCGCGATCTTGCGGTGATGCGTGCGAAGGCACTGGACGTCGCGATCGTGCTGGGCAGCGCGACGCCCTCGCTGGAAAGCCTCGCCAACGTCGAGGCCGCGCGCTACCGCCGGCTGCGCCTGACCCATCGTGCCGGTCTGGCGCAGCCGCCGGCGCTGCGCGTGGTCGATCTGCGGCGGCAGAATCTGCAGAACGGTCTCGCTGCATCGACGCTGGACGCGATCGCGGACTGCATCGCGCGCGGCGAGCAGGCGCTGATCTTCAAGAACCGCCGCGGCTACGCGCCGGTGCTGATGTGCCACGACTGCGGCTGGAGCGCGCAATGCCCGGACTGCGAACGCGCCTTGACCCTGCATCGCGCCGCCAACCGCCTGCGTTGCCACCATTGCGGCTACGAGCAAGCCTTGCCGCGCGCGTGCCCGGCCTGCGCCGGTCTCGCCCTGCATCCACTCGGGCAGGGGACCGAGCGCCTGGAAGAAGCGCTCGCGGCGCAATTCCCCGGTGTGCCCATCGTGCGCGTCGACCGCGACACGACGCGTGGGCGACGCATGCGCGATGCCTTGCTCGACAGCCTGTCGAGCGACGGCGCGCGCATCCTGGTCGGCACGCAGATGCTCGCCAAAGGCCACGACCTGCCGCATCTGACCCTGGTCGTGGTGGTCGGCGTCGACGAAGGACTGCACAGCCTCGATTTTCGCGCCAGCGAGCGCCTCGGCCAGCTGGTGGTCCAGGTCGCCGGCCGCGCGGGCCGCGCCGAACGCGCCGGCACGGTGATCCTGCAGACGCACGACCCGACGCATCCGTTGCTGGCGACCTTGCTCAACGGCGGCTACCACGCGCTCGCAAAGCAGCTGCTGAAAGATCGCCGCGATGCGAGCCTGCCGCCGTTCGCGCAGTTCGCCCTGCTGCGCGCGGAGGGAGGCGACAAAGCCGCACTGACGGCCTTCCTCGGCGCCGCGATGACCGCCGCCGCCGATGCAGGCGATGCGATCGTGCTGCACGGCCCGCTGGATGCGCCGATGCCGCGCCGCGCCGGCGCGTTCCGCGGCCAGGTGTTGATCGAGGCGGCCGAACGCGTTGCGTTGCAGACCTTCCTGCCGCGCTGGCTCGACGACCTGCGCGCGATTCCCGGCGAGCGGCGGCTGCGCTGGTCGATCGA
>DASWPR010000285.1:0-3506 GCA_036398455.1 Dokdonella sp. | reverse complement strand
CGCAAGGTCGCGGCCGCGCTGTTGATCGAAGCGTAGGCGCGTGGCGCGCAGCCGCTCCGGCGCGGGTTGGCCGCGGTGCGCCGCACCCGTGCCCGGTGCGTTCGCGCTGCGTGCCAGGCGAGTGCCGGCCGCATTCGCGCTGCCCGGCTGACTCGCCGGGCTCACTGCGCGCCCTGTCCGCGCGACGGCCGATCACGTACACTGCGCGCCATCGAAGGCAGTACCGGCAGCTGGGCACGGCTGCGCGTTCCGGCCGCGCGCTGTCGACGGCAGGCGAAGAAGCCACCGCCGTCAACGCCGGCTGCGCTCGCGGGCAACCAGAATGCGGCGCGCAGAGTCTGACGCACGCGCGCCTTGCGCACGGCAGTCCCGCGCAGCGCCGGTTGCTGCGCGGAGGGCCGCCTCGCCCGGCCGGTCGCCATTTCCGAACAACACCGCTTCGCCGCCCGCGCGGCGTCGCCACAAAGGTTGAAATCCATGAACGATACGCCTTCCAGGCTACCGCTCAACCGCACCACGATTCTGCTGCTGGTGCTGGCCCTCGCCGTGATCTGGTTCGTGCCGCTCGGCTGGCGCCACCTGCTGCCGAGCGACGAAGGCCGCTACGCCGAAATGGCGCGCGAGATGTTCGTCACCGGCGACTGGATCACGCCGCGCTACAACGGCTACAAGTATTTCGAGAAGCCGCCGCTGCAGACCTGGGCGAACGCGCTCACGTTCGCGTGGTTCGGCATCGGCGAATGGCAGGCGCGGCTTTATACCGCACTGACGGGCTTTGCCGGCGTGCTGCTGATCGGCTTCACCGGCGCGCGCGTGTTCAACGCGGCGACCGGCGTGTTTGCGGCGATCGTGCTGGCCACCTCGCCGTACTGGAACCTGATGGGCCACTTCAACACGCTCGACATGGGCCTGTCGTTCTGGATGGAATTGACGCTGTGCGCGCTGCTGCTCGCGCAGCGCCCCAACCTGCGCACCGCCTGCGTGCGGGGCTGGATGTGGGTGTGCTGGGGCTCGATGGCGCTGGCGGTGCTGTCCAAGGGACTCGTCGGCGTGATCCTGCCGGGCGCGGTGCTGGTGCTTTACACGGTGATCGCGCGCGACTGGGCCGTGTGGAAGCGCCTGCATCTGATCGGCGGCCTGATCGTGTTCTTCGCGATCGTCACGCCGTGGTTCGTGCTGGTGCAGCAGCGCAACCCGGAATTCCTCAATTTCTTTTTCATCGTTCAGCAGTTCAAGCGCTATCTGACGCCTGAGCAGAACCGTCCGGGGCCGTTCTACTACTTCGTGCCGGTGCTGCTGGTGGGCTTCCTGCCGTGGCTCTCGGTGACGCTGCAAAGCGTGCGCCACGCATGGCGCCTGCCGCGCCAGCCGAACGGCTTCGCGCCGGTCACGCTGATGCTGACGTGGACTGTCTTCATCTTCCTGTTCTTCAGTGCGTCGCATTCGAAGCTGCTGTCCTACACGCTGCCGATCGCGCTGCCGATCGCGCTTCTGATCGGCCTGTACCTGCCGCTCGTCACGCGCGACCAGTTGCGCCGCCACCTCGCCGGCTATGCGCTCTTTCTCGTCGCGGCCGCGTTCGGCGCGCTGTTCCTGCCGCGTTTCGGCAGTGCCCGCAATCCGGCCGAACTGTATGCCGAATACCGCACGTGGGTGTTGGCGGCGCTCGCCGTCGCCTTCGTGCTGACGCTGGCCGCGCTGTGGCTGAATCGCCGCAGCCGGGCCGGCAGCCTCGGCGCGCTCGCCACTTTCGGCGCCGCCTGGCTGCTGCTCGGCACCATCGCCGGTACGGGTCACGACGTGTTCGGCCGCCTGAGCTCCGGTGCGCCGCTCGCGCCCGCCATCAAGGCGGAGATCGCGAGGTTGCCGGCGGATACGCCGTTCTACTCGGTGGGCGTGCTCGACCACACGCTGCCGTTCTATGTCGACCACGCGATGATCATGGTCGAGCATCCCGACGAACTGGCGTTCGGCGTGTCCGTCGAACCGCAGAAATGGATTCCGTCCGTCGATGCGTGGATCGAGCGCTGGAAGGCCGACCGCTACGCGCTCGCGCTGATCCCGCCGCCGACCTACGACCGGCTCCTCAAGCAAGGCCTGCCGATGCAGGTGATCGCCCGCGACTCGCGCCGCGTGGTGGTCGAGAAGCCGCGCGCCGCGCCCGGCGCGCCGGCGGCCGTGGCTCCGGCTCCGGCTCCGGTAGAAAAAGCACAACAATGACCCCATATCAGGATCTGACCGTTCAATGAACCCGATTTCCCTCTTTTGCATTCTTGCGGGCGTCACGTTGAACGCCGGCGCGCAGTTGCTGCTCAAAGCCGGAACGAATGCCGTTGGACACTTCGAATTCACCCGTGCGAACATCCTGCCCATCGCCTTTCGCCTCGCAACCCAGCCGCCCATCATCGGCGGGCTGGCCTGTTATGTGATCAGCGTGGCCGTGTGGATCGTCGGGCTGTCGCGGGTGGACGTGTCGATCGCCTATCCGATGCTCTCGCTCGGCTACGTCGTCAATGCGTTCGCGGCGTGGTACCTGTTCGGCGAAGTGTTGTCGGTACAGAAAATGATCGGCATCGGCATCATCCTGATCGGCGTGCTGGTACTGGCGCGCAGCTAGAGGTAACGGCCCGGCGGCGGCGTGCCGGACACAATCTATTACTGTTTATTGCCGGCACCGCCTGCACAGACGCAGGCGGCAAAGACCATGAGCCGGCAATCCAGCCGGCTAAGGAATACGTAAGGTTGACCACGGTATGCTGCGCGGTTGCGCCCCGTTTTAGCCGCGGCCCTGGTTGCGCATGGTGTGTGGTTTAGTTCGCGCCCTTCGGGCTGCGCCCCCTTTCAATCGAGCGAAGCATTCATGAGCCAGTCAACAGTCCCGTTTTTGCCCTTTGTGAAACCCGAGATCGACGAGGAAACGATTCAGGGCGTCGCCGACGTGCTGCGCTCCGGCTGGATCACCACCGGCCCGCAGAACCAGAAATTCGAAGCGGCGCTCTCCGAATTCTGCGGCGGCCGCCCGGTGCGCACGTTCAATTCGGGCACGGCGACGCTGGAAATCGGCCTGCGCATTGCCGGCGTGGGCGAAGGCGACGAGGTGATCACCTCGCCGGCCTCGTGGGTCTCGACCAGCAACGTGATCTACGAAGTTGGCGCGACGCCGGTGTTCGCCGACATCGACCCGGTCACCCGCAACATCGACCTCGATCTGCTCGAAAAGGCCATCACGCCGCGCACCAGGGCGCTGATTCCGGTCTATCTGTCGGGCCTGCCGGTCGACATGGACCGGTTGTATGCCATTGCCCGCGCCCACAAGCTGCGCGTGATCGAAGACGCCGCGCAGGCGTTCGGCTCGACGTGGAAAGGCGAGCGCATCGGCCGGCTGGGCGACATGGTCTCGTTCAGCTTCCATGCGAACAAGAACCTCACCTCGATCGAAGGCGGCGCACTCGTGCTGAACAACGAGCAGGAAGCCATCCTTGCGCAGAAATACCGCCTGCAAGGCA
>DASWPR010000284.1:0-7865 GCA_036398455.1 Dokdonella sp. | reverse complement strand
CGTGACGTTCTGAGGTATTCCGGAGGCAACCGCATGAGCGACTACCTGCACGATTCCGATCCGCGTCCGATCGATCCTTCTTCGACGACGGGCGAGTGGCGCGACGATGCCGCGCCCGATCCGGCGGCGCCCTCGCATACGGCTGCGCGCTTCGACCTTGCGCGCATCGCCGAGGCGCTGCCCAAGCTCGGTGCCGTGCTCTGGCTCGACCGGCGCGATCGTCGCGCCGCGGCGACACGCGCGACGATCGGCGCGCGCGGCGTACTGCTGCTCGATCATCCGGCGCTGGTGACACTGGATCATTGCCGCCAGTTGACCGCGCATACGGCCGTCACGCCGCAAGGCCCGCGCGAATGGCTGTGCTTTCGCGATGGCGACGGCGCCGCGCAGAGCAAATTGTTCCTGCTGCCGGACACCGACTATCTGGCGTGGGACGAGATGACCGCAGCCAGCCATCTCGCACGGCCTTCGCCGCAGGCGGAGCCGTGGCACCCGCACGGCGCATTCCTGCGCAGCGCGCTGGCGCGCCTGGGCGCGGGCTGGCGCGCGCGCCTGCTCACGTTCGACCTGAAGAAACTGCCGTGGCTGCGCACGCTGAATGCGCAGCCGCCGCTGCGCATTTCCCTGCTCGGCCTCGAGCTTGCGCGCGTGATCGCGCGCGCCGAGGGCGCCGAGATGGTCTCGCCCCTGCATTCCGCCTGATGACGATGGAGATTCCGATGCGTTCACTGCCAGCACTCGCGCTAGCCGCCTCGTTGAGCTTGACCGGTTGCGCCACCGGCTACGCCGCCAAGCCCGCCAAGGACGCGCCGAAGCCGCTGGCCGAAGCCGCTCCGGCCACCTATACGCCGCCCTGCGCGCAGCATCCGGCGACGCCGCAGGCCGCCTTCGACTGCGACCGCAAGAGCATCCTGGCGATGGCCGGCGAATTCCGCGTGCGCTTCGCGTTCGATGAAACGGTCGCGCTCGCGCCGGGCTACGCGCCGCATGCGGCGCAGCGCTCCGGCGGCACCGAACTGGTCGAAGTGATCGCGGACACCGGCGGGCACATCTCGCTGCAGCACATCCTGGTGCTCGGCAAGGATCACACCGTGGTCAAGCATTGGCGCCAGGACTGGCAGTACCAGCCGGCGCAGATCCTGCGCTTCCGCGGGCTCGGCCGCTTCGAGACGCAGACCGTCGCCGCCGCAGATGCGCAAGGCGCGTGGTCGCAGACGGTCTACGAGGTGGATGACGCGCCGCGCTACGCCGGCATCGGCCACTGGACGCATGCGCAGGGCGAAGACGCGTGGGAATCGGATCGCACGCTGCGCCCGCTGCCGCGCCGCGAATACACCAAGCGCACCGACTATCAGGCGCTCGATGTCGTCAATCGCCACGCGCTGACGCCCGCCGGCTGGGTGCACGAGCAGGACAACACCAAGCTCGTCATCGACGCGGACGGAAGCCGGCATGCGCTGGCACGCGAGCAGGGCATCAACAGCTACACGCGCATCACCGACTACGATTTCGGCGCCGGCCGCGAGTACTGGAAGAAGACCTCGACCTACTGGTCCGCGGTGCGCGGCGCGTGGCTGCGCTTCGAAGCCGCGCACGCGAGCTTCACGACCAGCCCGGAGCCGAACGGCGAACCGCGCATCGACGACTTCTTCGCGCTGGCCGAGCGTGCGCAGAACGGCGAAACGATCGACGCCGCCGCGATCGACGCCGTCTTCGCAAAGTACATCCGCTGATCGGACCACCGCCCACTCCTCCGCCATTCCCACCCAGCAAGGAAAATCCCATGCTCAAGTTCCTGTCCGCCCTCGCCCTTCTCGCCGGCACCAACGCCGCCTTCGCCGCCGACTGCTCCATCGACATCGACGGCACCGACGCGATGCAGTTCAGCGTCAAGGAGATCGACATCGCGAAGACCTGCAAGGACTTCACCATCAACCTGAAGCACTCCGGCGCGCTGCCGAAAGCCGCGATGGGCCACAACGTCGTGATCGCCAAGGGCGCCGACCAGCAGGGCGTGCTCGCCGACGGCTCCAGCGCCGGACTCGATCACGACTACGTGAAGGCCGACGACGCACGCGTGGTCGCGCACACCAAGATCATCGGTGCCGGCGAGAGCGCATCCGTCACGTTCGCGCCGTCGAAACTCGCGGCCGGCGCCGACTACGTGTTCTTCTGCTCGTTCCCCGGCCACGCGGCGATCATGAAGGGCGCCATCAAGCTGATCTGAGCCGTCAGGCCGGCCGCAGCTGATCGGCCAGCGAGCGCGTGTAGGCGTTCACCGTATCGCCCGAATGCAGCGTCGACTTGCGCTCGATCAGCAGCACTAGGCATTGCTCGACGGCGACCGGATTGTGGCGTACGCCCTTGGGCACGATGAACAGCTCGCCCGCATCGAGTTCGACGGCTTCGCCCGCGTCGATCTCGATGCGCAGATGCCCTTCGAGCACGAAGAACAGCTCGTCCTCGTCGAGGTGCGCATGCCAGCCGAAGCTGCCGTGCACCTTGGCGACCTTGATATAGGCATCGTCGACTTCGCCGATGACCCGCGGCGACCAGTGCTCGGTGAGCGCCGCGGCGATGTTTCGAGGCGAGAGCATCTGCTTCATTCCTGTCTTCCGCCATGCACCAGCGTGGCAGCCCAGCATAGCCTCAACCCTGGGCAGCGCGCATGTTCGACGCTACGCTCGCATCCTCAATCGAGGAAGACAGCGGTCTGGGGCAATCGCCTCTGAAACGTCGGCACCATGGTCGAATCTCACGCAACCACGCCATCGACGATCTGGACGATCGGCCACTCGACCCGCACGATCGGCGACTTCGTCGCGCTGCTGCGCGAGAACTCCATCGGGCATGTGTTCGACGTGAGACGGTTTCCAGGCTCGCGCCGCCACCCGCAATTCGGCCGCGATGCGTTGGCGCGATCTCTCGCCGAGGCCGCCATCGGCTACGACTCCGTCGAAGCGCTCGGCGGCCGGCGCACGCCTCGCGTCGATTCGCCCAATTCGATCTGGCGCACCGAAGGCTTCCGTGGCTATGCCGACTACATGGCGAGTGCCGCCTTTCGCGCCGCCATTCACGCGGTCATGCGCGCGGCTTTACTTCGCCGCAGCGCCCTGATGTGCGCGGAGCTGCTCTGGTGGCAGTGTCACCGCTCGCTGATTGCGGACGACCTGGCGCTGCACGGCTGGGATGTCGTCCACATTCTCGGCCCGGGCAAGACTGCGCCACATGCGTTCAGGGAACCGGCGCGCCTGGTCGATGACGCGCCGCTCTACGATGGCGGCCAGGCCTCGCTGCTCTGATCGCCGCACACCGCAGCCAACGCTCCATGTGCTTGCCGAAGCGCCCGCGCGCGCGGCCCGCTCAACCCGTGTTCTGCAGCGCCTGCGCCACGCCATGCACGGTCGACACCAGCGCGGCGAACACTTCGTCGTCCGGGCAGTCGGCGGCGCGCCAGCGCTGCAGCAGGTCGGCCTGGATCAGGCTGATCGGATCGACGTAGGGATTGCGCAGGCGGATCGACTGCGCCAGGCGCGCATCGTCGGCGAGCAGGCGATCGCTGCCGCGCAGGCGCAGCACCCAGGCGACCGTGCGCTCGAACTCCTCGGCGATGCGCGGGAAGAATTCATCGTGCAGCGGACCGGCAAGCCGCGAGAAGCGTTCGGCGATGCCGAGGTCGCTTTTCGCGAGGAGCATTTCCAGGTCCTCGATCAAGGTGCGGAAGAAGGCCCAGTCGCGCGCCATTTCCCTCAGCGTGTCCTCGTCGCCGCGCGCGGCGGCGGCATCGAGTGCGCTGCCCACTCCATACCAGCCGGTGAAGCCGGCGCGGCATTGCGTCCAGGCGAACACCCACGGGATCGCGCGCAGGCTGGCAACGCCTCCGCCGCCGCCGCGGCGCGACGGACGCGAGCCGAGCGTCATGCGCTCGATCACGTCGATCGGCGTCGCGCTGCGGAAATAGTCGACGAAGCCGGGAGTCTCGGCGACCAGTTCGCGATAGACGCGCGCGCCATCGTCGGCGAGCGCACGCATCGCCTCGCGCCAGCGTCCTTCGCGCGCTTCCTGCGCGCGCGGGCGCAGCGTCGCCAGCAGCACCGCGCCGACGCTCTGTTCGAGGCTGCGCAATGCGAGCGCGCGGATGCCGTATTTCTGATGGATCACTTCGCCTTGCTCGGTCACGCGCAGGTGACCGTCGACCGCGCCGCGCGGTGCCGCCATGACCGCGCGCGATGTCTTGCCGCCGCCGCGGCTGACGCTGCCGCCGCGGCCGTGGAAGAAGGTCAGCGCGATGCCGGCCGTGCGTGCGATCTCGAGCAGCTCGACCTGCGCGCGCTGCAGCGACCAGCGCGCGGCGAGGATGCCGCCGTCCTTGGCGCTGTCGGAGTAGCCGAGCATGATCGTCTGGCGATCGCCGCGAGCAGCAAGATGACGGCGGTAGACCGCATCGTCGAGCAACGCCTTGAAGGTGCGCGGCGCCGCGCGCAGGTCGGCGATCGTTTCGAACAACGGCGCGATATCGAGCGGCACCGTGCCGATGCTTTCGACCAGCTTGCCGGCGCGCGCGAGTGCGAGCACCGCGAGCACGTCGGCGACGCTGCCGGCCATGCTGATGATGTACACGCCGAGCGCGGCATCGCCGTAGCGCCGGCGCGCATCGGCGAGCGCGGCGAATACCGCGCGCGTCTTCGTCAGGGTTGCGGCATCCGCTGCGGCGGGCAGCGCGCTGTCGCCGTTCGCGTAGGGTCCGAGCAGGCGCGCACGGGCGTCGATGTCGTCCGGCAGGGCGCCGAGGGCTTCGGCCAGGGCGGCCGAATGCACGCGCGAATCCTGTCGCGCATCCAGGCGCGCGAGATGAAAGCCGAATGTCGCGATGCGCCGCTGCAGCCTGCGCACCGCGAACCAGCCGGCCTGCGCGCCGGCATGCGCGCGCAGGCTGTTGGCGATCAGATCGATGTCGGCGATGAACTCGGCCGGCTCGCGATACGCCTGCGGCGCATCGTGCGCGGTCGCCGCGAGGCGTGCGCCGATCAGCTGCAGCAGGCAGCGGTACGGCATGTTGGCGTGGCGCGGGCGGATCTTCGCGGCCGTGTCCGGCAGCAGCACGCGATAGTCGGACAGGCGCGCGAGCACGCTGCGCTCGACGCCGACGCGATCGAGGGTCTGCGTGAGCAGACGCGCCAGTTCGCTGCATTCGCGCCGGTAGCGGCCGAGCACCAGGTGCCGCTGCGTGCGCAGCGCCGCGGTGATCGTGTCGGCGCCGACATTCGGATTGCCGTCCATGTCGCCGCCGACCCAGGACGCGAAGCGCACCACGCGCGGCAGCGCCGGACAGGTGCCGTAGACCGCGATCATCGCTTCCTCGAGCACCTCGTAGAACACCGGCAGCACGCGATAGAGCGGATCGGACAAGTAGAAGTCGACGTGATCGAGTTCATCCTGCACCGACGGCCGCACGTGCGAGATGTCGGCCGTCTGCCAGCCGCTGGTTAGCGCCATGCGCAGGCGCGCCCAGTCGACCGCGCGTTCGCCTTCGGTGCGCGGACCGGTGAAGTCGGCGATCAGCGTGCGCACCATCTCCTGCTCCTTTTCGAGCAGGGCGCGGCGCGAGGCTTCGGTCGGGTGCGCGGTGAACACCGGCTCGACATCGATGCGCGGCAGGATCGACAGCAGTTCGGCGGCATCGACCCCGGCCGCACGCAGGCGCAGCAGCACATCGTGCAGCCCGTCCGGCTGCGCCGCAGCGCCGGCGATCTGGTAATCGCGCCGGCGGCGGATGCGCTGCACGCGCTCGGCGATGTTGACCACCTGGAAATAGGTCGAGAACGCGCGGCTGACCGCGTCCGCCGTCGCCGCGTCGAGGCCGGCCAGTTCCTGCGCCAGCACGTCGATGCTGGTTTCGTTCTGGCGTCGCCGGATCGCCGCGGCGCGTGCGGATTCCACGCGCTGGTAGAACGCCTCGCCGTTCTGCTCGACGAGCAGCTCGCCGACCAGACGGCCGAGGCGGCGCACGTCGTCGCGCAGGCCCTGGTCATTCGGTCCGAAGTCGGCGTCGCGACGTTCCTGCATGGATTTCTCCTGGTCGAAGCGGGAGCTTAGCAGCCGATGTGCGGTTGCAGCATTCTTTCGCCCGCGGACGTCCCTCGCCTCCGCGCCGGGTCAGCCGCCGCGATCGCTGCGCAGGGCCTGGATGGCGCGCGCGTCGCCGGCGGAATCGCGCCCGACCAGCAGGCCGAGTCCGGCGATGCCGATTACCACCAGCAGGGCACCGATGGCGGCGTAGCCGTGCGGCGCCGCTTCGCCGAGGAAGAGCACGCCGAGCACGCTGGAGAAGAGCAGCTCGACCGCCTGCATCGCCTCGACCGCACCGAGCGCAGCCGGGTCGTTGCGCACCATGCCGGTGGCCTGGAAGAACAGGATGGTCGCGATGGTGCCGGTGAACAGCGCCACGCCGGCCGCGAGCAGCACCTGATGCGCCGACGGGGCGCCGGCCGCGGCGCCGGCATACGCGGCGACCAGCCACCAGAACGGCTGGCTCGCCAGGGTCATGCCGAACACGCGCTGGGTCGCGTTCAGCGCTTCGCCGCTGCGCTCCAGATGCAGCAGGATCGCGCGATTGCCGAGCGGGTACAGGAACGCGGCCGCGGCGACACTGAGCAGGGCGAGCCAGGCGTCGCGGCCGAGATGGCCGTCGAAATGGCTCGCCTGCATGACCGCGACGCCGACCACGATGACGCTGCCGAGCGCGAGCGCGCGCCGCGGCAGACGCGCACGCGCATCGCGGTACAGCAGCGGCCCCAGCAGCATGCCGGCGATCACGGTCAGCTGGAAGGTGCCGGCGACCAGCCACGCCGGCGCGAACGCGGCGGCCCAGGTGAGACAGACGCAGAACAAGGCGAAGCCGATGCCGCTCCAGCCGAGCCACATCCATGGATGCGCGCGCAAGGCACGCCAGACCGGTGCGAAGCCGCCGCGCCACGGCAGCACCAGCGCGAGCATCGGCAGGGTCAGCAGATAGCGCAGCGCGGCCGACCACGCCCAGTGGCCGCCGCCGCTGGCGATCGCGCGATTGAGCACATAGGTCGCCGTGAAGAACAGCGCCGAGACGAGTGCGATCAGGACCGCGGCAATGGCGTTGCGGCGCATCGTCAGCGCCGCCGGCTGCCGCGCAGCCTTTCGACCGGAAAGCTCGCGATGTCGCCGCCCTGCTCGCGCCGCGGCTGGCCGGGCTGGGGTGCGAGCGCATGCGCGTAGACGACCTCGTAGGTCGCCGGCAGCACGCCGTCGCTGCGCAAGGTTTCGTAGGCGTCGACGACGCGTTGCAGATGCGCCTTGCCGGTCAGGGCCCGTGTGCGCTGCGTGTCCGCGTTGGTCGCGCCGATCGCGCGCAGCTCGTGCATCAGCGTGCGCGCGTCGGTGTAGGTCAGGATGAAATCGTCGCGTTCGAGCACGGGATCGCGAAAGCCGCTCACCAGCAGCGCATCGCCGATGTCGTGCATATCGATGAAGCGGCTGACGTGCGGCGCCGCGTCGGCGATGGCGAACGCGGCACGCAGTTCCTTCAGCGTATCCGGCCCGAACGTGGAGAACAGCAGATGGCCGCCGGGCCGCAGCACGCGGCGAAACTCGGCCAGTGCGAGACCGGGGTCCTCGCACCATTGCAGGCACAGATTGGAGTGCACCAGGTCGATGCTGGCATCCGCCAGCGGCAAGGCCTGCGCATCGGCGCACACGCGCGCGAACGCCGGCGGTGTGGCGGCCTGCGGCGCCGCGGCCTGCAGCATCGGCAAGGCGAGATCGAGCGCGATGACGGCCGCGTCGCCGAAGCGTCGCTGCAATGCCACGCTTCCACTGCCCGGTCCACTGCC
>DASWPR010000283.1:0-13752 GCA_036398455.1 Dokdonella sp. | reverse complement strand
GCGCCGCTTCCAGCTGCCGCGCCGCGCGCGCCGCCTGTTCGCGCAGCAGAAGAATCTGCAGCGCCCCGTCACGTTCTCGTGGGACGAGGACGGCCTGGCCTGGGCCAGCGTCAATGGTTCCGGCAGGACGCCCTGGGCCGACTATCTGAAGTGGCGGCAGAACGAGCGGCTATACCTTCTCTATCACTCCGATCTGATGTTCCAGATGCTGCCCAAGCGGGCCTTCGCGAGCGCGGCGCAACAACAGTCGTTCGCCCGCCATCTCGACGGCATCGCTGCCGCCTGACGGCAGACGCCGGCCGCTTCATTTCGCAGCCGACAGCAGTCGCGCGAAGTGCTCGAGTTCGGTCGCATCCATGTCCGTGACGATCGCCGTGACCTGCCCGCCGAGCGTGACGAAGTCGAGCGAATAACCCTGCCGCTGCACCGCCGCGGCCGTCTGCTCCGGCGTGCCCAGCACGAACACATCGATCAGATGCTGTCCGTGCCGGTATACGAGCACCGGCACGCGTTCGCTGCCGACATAGTCGAGTCGGCCGCCGACCAGCGCGAAACCCTGCTCGGCGAAGTCCTGCACCACGGGCGCCTGTGCCACCTTGCCGGCGAACCATGGTTTCACCGTGTGGCGGTCGGTGGAAACCACGTCGACCGGCGACGCCGCCGCGAGCGCGCGCCAATGACTGGCGAAGAGGTCGCGCTCGATCTGCTCCCCGCCCGGGCCGCGCTGCGATTGCCACGGCGGCAGCAGCAGGCCGCCCGCGACGAAGGCGAGCGCCCACGAGGCCGCGAGTGCCAGCCAGCGTGTGCGCGACGCGCGCGCGCGCACCGCGCCGGGTGCGCGCACCTGCGCCTGGATGCGATCGCGCAGGGCTTGCGGCGCCGCCGAGCGCGGCAGCTCGCTGCGCAGTGTGCGGCGCAGGGCATCGAGTTCGATCAGGGCCGCGCGGCAGTCGGCGCAGGTATCGAGGTGCGCTTCGAATTCGCGGCTGGCCGCGCGATCGAGTTCGCCGTCGAAATACAGCGGCAGCAGATTGCGGGCGGAACTACAGTCCATGCTTCACCTCGTTCGGCAGCAGCGCGCCGAGGGATTTGTGCAGCAGCGCACGGCCGCGCGCCAGGCGCGACATCACGGTGCCGATCGGCGCCTGCAATACGTCGGCGATCTCGCGGTACGACAGTTCCTCGATCTCGCGCAGGATCAGCGTCTCGCGAAATTCCATCGGCAGGTTTTCCAGATGCCGCCGGATCAATGCGCTGCGCTGCGCGTGGTCGAGGAGATCCTCGACATCGCCCGCATCGCTCGATGCGAGCAGCGCATCGGCGGCGTCGCGTCCCTGATCGGCGGCGACCTGATCGAGCGCGATGTGGCGCTGTTCGCTGCCGCGCATCGACAGGCGCGCCAGGCAGCAGTTGCGCACGATCGCCAGCCACCACGCACGCGCGTTGCCGCCGGCGTAGGTGTCGGCGGAACGCGAGGCGCGCACGAACGCGTCGTGCACGGCGTCGGCGGCGTCCTGCTCGTTGCCGAGCAGCCAGCGGCCAAGGTTGTAGGCGGCGTCGAGATGGCGCAGCGCGAGGTCGCCGACGAGTGCCTGCGAGGCGTTCACGGCCTGCGTTCGTCCGCTGACGGGTGGCTACGGTTTGCGCACATGCACGACGCCGGTCATGAACGGATGAAGAGTGCAGTAGTAGGCGAAGTCGCCTTCCTCATTGAAAGTATGCTCAAAGCGGTCGTCGGTATCCAAGGCTTTCGACATCAGCCGCTTGTCCGTGCTGGCGACCGTATGCGGCACCTCGTCGTGGTTGGTCCAGCCGACCGTGGTGCCGGGTGCGATCGTCAGCTCGCCCGGGGTGAAGGCGAACTTCGTGATGTCGACGGTCGGCCCCGCGGGTGTCGCGGCGGTGGCGCTCGATACCGCGAGCAGCAGGCCGAGCACGATGCAGAAGAAAAGATGAAGGCCGCAGTGATCGCTGCCGGCCAGAGGGATCGAACGGTTCATGCCGTGAACATCCTTCGTTGTCTTGCGCTGCGGTTCAGTGGTCGAGCGGCGTATCGACCAGTGCAAGCTCGTGCTTCCCGCGCACCACACTGAGCTGGCGCGTGCCGAGCAGCTTGCCGAGTTCACCCGCCGGCACCTTGACCGGCCCGGGCTCGCCGATGCCGGCCTGTCCCGGCGTCGGCAGCGGATAGGCCAGCGACATCGCCGTGTGCAGCGCGACGTGCCCTTCGACTTTCTGCAGCACCTGATGGATGTGGCCGTTCAAGACGGTGACCGAACCGAACGGACGCAGCAGTGCGATCGCCGCCGCGGCATCGGCCGTACCCCAGCCCCACGGCTCCCACACCGTCCACATCGGGATATGCGCGAGCACGACGACGGGCGTCGAATGCGACACGCCTGCCAGGTCCGCCTTCAGCCAGGCGAGCTGGTCGTCGCCGAGCGCTGCCAGGTGGCCCATCTTGAAATTGAGCACATTGTTGAGGCCGATGAAGTGCACGCCGCCCTGATCGAAGCTGTACCAGGCGCGGCCCTTGCCGTCATGGTCGAAGAACTTCAGGTAGCCGCCGACGCCGTCGTCGATGGCGTCGTGTTCGCCCGGCACCGTGTGCACGCGGTCGACCTTGAGCTCGCCGAGGAGGTCGCGCGCCTGGCCGAACTCCTCCGGCTTGGACAGATGGCTGACATCGCCGGTGTGCACGACGAAGGCGGGCGCCTGCGGCAGTGTGTGGATGTCGGCGATGGCGCGGCGCAGGCTGCCGACGACGTCGGGGTTGGCTTCCTTGTGGAAGCCGATGTGCGTATCGCTGATCTGCACGAAGGTCAGCGCGTGCTTCGACGCGTCGCCGACGTGGCCGGCGCTGGTGGCGCCGAGTGCGCGCGGTACGCCGCCAGCGACCGTCCAGACGACGGCGGCGCCGGTCCAAGCGGCAAGGCAGCCGAGTGCCTTGCGGCGGTCGGCGTCGGGGATGTCGGTTCGATTCGGGTCGGAGGGTTTCATGGTGGCGGCTCCTGCGGGGGTTCGAACCACCTGATCGGAGCGGGCGCACGTTTATTCCCGACGCGATTGGATTCCGTCGCGATGGCCGCGGGCGGGCGTTCGCGCGGGCCGAGTTGGAATGCCGCGCGGCGACCGCGATAATGCGCGCCCCCAACCCGCACGGCGCCTGCCATGACGCAACAGACCATTCTCAACGCCACCCATCGTTCGCACGGCGCGAAGATGGTCGACTTCGGCGGCTGGGACATGCCGCTCAACTACGGGTCGCAGATCGAGGAGCATCATCTCGTACGCCGCGACGCCGGCATGTTCGATGTCTCGCACATGACCGTGGTCGACCTGCAGGGCGCGCGCACGCGCGAGTTCCTGCGCCATCTGCTCGCCAACAGCGTGGACAAGCTGAAGGTGCCGGGCAAGGCGCTGTATTCGTGCATGTTGAACGAGCAGGGCGGCGTGATCGACGACCTGATCGTGTACTTCCTGCGCGAAGACTTCTTCCGCGTCGTGGTCAACGCCTCGACGCGCGACAAGGACCTCGCCTGGATCGAACGGCAGGCGAAGGCGTTCGACGTGAAGGTCGCTGAACGCGCGGATCTGTCGATGATCGCGGTGCAGGGGCCGAATGCGCGCGCGAAAGTGCTCGCGCTGCTGACGCCGGAAACCCGCGCGAAGGCCGAGAAGATCGGCAAGTTCGTCGCCGCCGAGGGCGATGGCCTGTTCATCGCGCGCACCGGCTACACCGGCGAAGACGGCTTCGAGATCATCGTGCCGCAAGCGCAGGCAGTCGCCTTGTGGGAGCGATTGAAGGAGGCGGGCGTCGCGCCGGCGGGTCTCGGCGCGCGCGACACGCTGCGCCTGGAGGCCGGCATGAACCTGTACGGCCAGGACATGGACGAGACGGTCACGCCGTGGCAGGCGAATCTCGGCTGGACCGTCGCCCTCGACGAAGGCCGCGACTTCATCGGCCGCGGCGTGCTCGAAAAGCAGAAGGCGGCTGCCGACCACAGCGTGATGGTCGGCGTGGTCATGGACGAGAAGGGCGTGCTGCGCCACGGCCAGCGCGTCGTCACGCCGAACGGCGACGGCGAGATCCTCTCCGGCAGCTACTCGCCGACGCTGTCCAGGTCGATCGCGTTCGCGCGCGTGCCTGCCGGCACCGGCGGCACCCTGCAGGTCGACATCCGCGGCAAGCTGGTGCCGGTGCGCGTGGTGAAGTATCCGTTCGTGCGCGACGGCAAAGCTATCGAAGGTATCTGAGGGAGCGTTCGCGCCGTCGCGCGGACGTTGTTAGAATCGCAACCAGCAGCCGACCTCCAAGGACCTGAGCCATGCAAGAAATCCCCGGCGATCTGAAATTCCTGAAGTCCCACGAGTGGGCGCGCGTCGAAGACAAGGGCACGGTCACGGTCGGCATCTCCGATCATGCACAGGGACTGCTCGGCGATCTCGTCTACGTCGAGCTGCCGAGCGTGGGCGACACCGTCAAGGCCGGCAACGCCGTCGCCGTGGTCGAATCGGTCAAGGCGGCTTCGGACGTCTATGCCCCCGTCTCCGGCGAGATCGTCGCGATCAACGAGTCGCTGCCGGACAAGCCCGAGACGATCAACGAGGACGCCTACGGCGACGGCTGGATCTTCGTGATCAAGCCGGACAACCTCGCCGAAGAGCAGGAAGAACTGCTCGACCCGGATGCGTATGCCGAACTGATCGAGAACGAAGACCACTGAGTCCGTTCGCCGCCATCGATCGCCTGAAGAGGGCGCGCTGAATGCGCGCCCTTTTTTGTTGGCGAATCCGCCGCCGCCCTGCGAGCGGATGGCGTGAGAAGTTTTTCCCCGGTGACGTGCGTACGCGCAAGCGCGGGTGCGCACCCGCTGCGTCCGCGACGTTGCCGCTCGCGCAGAGCCGCGCTGCCGTCGAACGCATCGGCTGCTGTGATCGTTCGGCCGGAGCGCGCGGCGGCGATCCGGCGCGCCGTATTTTTCTTCGTCGATGCCTGCGTCGCGAGCGAACGTTCGTCGACGACTCCAACATGCGCTCACCGATGTCGACAGCGATTCGCCGCGCGATCGCGGATCGAAAAAATTCATCGTCGAGCGCACGCGCGTCGACGAAGATTCGACGCGTCGACGAGGTCGGTCGAGCATCCGCGGGAGACGTCGACGAACCTCGACGCGGATCGTTTTCTGGTCGGACGACGCCTCGCCGGCCCCCGAATCGCAAAAATATTTTTCGGCCGTTTAGCCGCGGTTGGGGCGCCGGAATCACGTCGACGGGGAGATTTAGTCAGCACACTGTCGATTTATTCACGCTGCATCGGTCATCGGGATGCGGCGGTGACGCGCGTGACATGAAAGTCTTGAGAGCCGCATCAGGGCTTGCTCTCCGGGCATCGTAGAGGTCTCGATCTTATCTACGTATAGACGTCCAGACGTTTATACGTTTCGCTAGGAATGTGCTGAAACGAGTGTTCCCCGGCCCTTCCGGGGGCCGCTTTCGGGCATCCAGCAGTCGTGTGGGAACTGCTTGTTTCCGTTGAAAATTTGTTGACACGCGCATCCGACAGTAATAGTTTCTGCGCCGGCGTGACAAACGAATAAAGGAATCATGACTGCAGCCCGATTCATCGTCCCCTACATTGAACACGGCACCAAGTCCGGGTCGGTGAAGAAGATCACGGTGTCGGTTCCCTTCCATATTCTCAGACTCTTGTCCGACGAACGGACCCGGCGCCAAGTTGCAAATCTGCGCCACGCCACCAACAGCGATCTGCTGTGCGAAGCATTCCTTCACGCTTTTACTGGGCAACCACTGCCAACTGACGAGGAGCTAAGACGCGATATGGCTATTAAGAAAGCAGCTGCAAAGAAGAAACCCGCCGTAAAGAAGGCCGCCAAGAAGGCGGTAAAGAAGACCACCGCGAAGGCCAAGACCGCTACCGCCCGCAAGACCGGCGCAGCGAAGAAGCCCGCAGCGAAGAAAGTAGCGAAGAAGGCTGTAAAGAAGGCCAAGTAAGGCCTGCCTTCGAATCGGTCGCGATGTCTGCGCACCGATGATGGTCCAGGCGAGGCAACGTGTTCATTGCCCAGCCTGCGGCCGGCAG
The DNA here is from genome assembly GCA_036398455.1 of Dokdonella sp. Taxonomy (GTDB): domain Bacteria; phylum Pseudomonadota; class Gammaproteobacteria; order Xanthomonadales; family Rhodanobacteraceae; genus Dokdonella_A. Next base: position 7,649 of record DASWPR010000283.1, on the reverse strand, counting down.
CAACACCTCAGTACTGCAACACGATAGAAATGTAATTCACTGCCAGCAAGACCTCTCTCTCCCTGCGGTTGCCCAGCGCAGGGAGAGAATTTCCCCGGTCTTCGCCCCGGCTCACGCATCTGCGGCGACGCCCGTCGCCGGCTTCCTTCCGATGATCTTCGAACGCTGCGATGCCGGCGCCGTCTTCCTGCGTCCGCGCGGCGTGCGATTGCCGCCGACGAGGCGTCAGCGCGACAGCAGCGTCGCGACGACGTTTCCGTCCGGCGCGCGTTCCGCGATGATCTTCGCGCAACTGAGCAGTGGAACCGCGAGCAGCAGTCCGGCGACGCCCCACATCCAGCCGAGCGCAATCAGCGCGAGGAAGACCATCACCGGATCGAGCGCAAGGCGGCGCCCGACCAGGTGCGGCGTGACGAGCTGGGATTCGATCATGTGCAGCCCGAGAAAGGCTGCGGGCGCGGCCAGCGCCGACAACGGCGAGGCGAACTCGCCGAAGCCGACGATCGCCAGCGCGATCGCGGTCAGCAGCGGTCCGACGAACGGCGCGAAGTTCAGCAGCGCGGCGACGCCGCCCCACAGCAGCGGATCGGGAATCTTCAATGCGAACAGTGCAGCCGCCGTCGCCAGTCCCAGTCCCGTGTTGATCAGCGTGATGGTGATCATGTAGAGCGACAGCTCGTGCTGCGCCTGACGTGTCGCGCCGACCAGATCGCGCTTGGCGCGCAGGTGCGGCGCCAGCGTGACGAACTTGCGCAGCAGGTCGTCGCCGTGCAGCAGGAACAGGAACAGCAGGAAGACGACGACGATGATGCCGGCCAGCAGCGCCGGCGCCGCGACCAGCGCCTGCGAAAGGAAGCCCGGCGACGTGTTGACGAAGGGTGCCGGCTGACCGCCGTCGAGGTTCGCCAGCTTGCCGAGGTCGTGCGCCGCCGATGTCGCGGCCTGCAGCGGCTTGCGCAGATCCCGCATCGCGGTCTCGAGATGGGACAGCGCCTGTGGCATCCGCGTCATCCATGCGCGCGCCGGCGTCGCCAGCGCGGCGAACGCGGCGCCGGTAACGACGACCGTGAAAATCACCGCGAGCGATGCGCCGATCGCGCGCGGAATCCGCCAGCGTTCGAGCAGCCGCACCGCCGGCGCGAGGATCAGGCCGAGCAGGATCGCGACCAGTACCGGCACGATGACCGCCTGCGCAATCACGCAGGTGTACGCCACGATGGCGACCACGATCGCACCCAGCAGGCGGTTGCGTTGCCGGTTCGGGCGCACGGACTGCGCAGCGGGCGGCGCGCCGGCGTCTTGCGCGAGCGCCGATGCGACGGGCGTCGGCGCTACGTCCGCCGACGGTTCGCGCGCGGCACTCATGCCGGCGGCGGCGGTGGCGGTTCGTCCGACGCGCGCTGGCGCAGGTCGTCGGCCAGCATCGCGCCGATCGGCGAACGCAGCGCGAACGAAATGGCTGCGCTGACGATGCCGCCTGCGCGCGCGAATGCGCTCCAGGGCAGCAGGCCCGCAATGAATCCGCTGGCGCCGCCGCCGCCGAGGATCAACAGCGTGCGATGCCGGGCAAGGAGCTTGCGCAGCGTGTGCGTTTCCGTCTGCCAGCGCCGGCGCTCGCGCTGCAGGCGACCTGTCGCTTCGACGACGGCGCGACGACGATCAAGCAGCTTCATGATTGGACCTGCCGATCTGGCCGAGCATGCGTCGCGTGTTCGGCAGGCCGAGATCGCGCCAGCATCCGCGCATCGCCCACAGCACGGCAACCACGCCGAGCAGATTCGCCAGGGCAACGCTGCCGACGCCATAGAAAATATTGCCGGTGAGCTGGTAGATGCCGGCCGCGATGGCTGCACTCGTCGCCAGCCATGCGCCGACGCCGAGGAAGACCAGCGCGAAGGCGAGCCAGATCAGTACGAACGCACTGCTGCGCGCGAGCCGCAGCTCGGCGCGCAGCAGTGCGAGTGCTGCGTCGGCGACGCGCAGCGCCTGGTCGAGCGCTGCGCGTGCGGAGGCAAACGTGTCGCTTTCGCCGGGTGACGGTGACGCGCCTTCGTCCAGATCGGCCGGCGCGTCCATGTCAGCGGCTGCGCAACCAGCGCGAGACCACCACGCCGGCGGCGAAGGCGATGCCGAACGCTGCCAGCGGATGCTCGTTCACCTGTTCGATCGCGGCATCGCTGAATTTCTTTGCGCCGTCGGCGAAGCGGGCGCCGGCATCGCGCAGGTCGTCTTCGAGCTGCGCTCCGTTCGCGCGCAGTTTCGAGCGCAGCCGGTGCAGTTCGCTCTTCATGCTTTCGATGCTTTCGGTTGCGGCGCCGGCCAACTCTTCGCCGGCTTCATTGAGGGGCTGCTTCACGTCACGTACGCTCGCCATGGTTTTGCTCCTGGAGGATGGAAGGACTTGCTGCGGCAGCCTGCGCGAAACGCCTTCGGCGATGCGCAGACAGCGCGATCGGCAGAGGCGGGCCTGTGCCGATGCATTGCGAGCTTAGTCGGGGCAAACTGAACGGGCGTCGCGCGAGTCGGTTCATCGGGGTTTTCAGTGATCCGCCGTCGGCTCGCCCGGCCATTCCCGCGAACACGGCCATCCGCTGCACGCTCCCATCGGTGTCCGCATCTAGATGTCCACGTTCGCGGCTGGTGCCGGCAGCGGAGGGGAAGTGCCGACGAATCCTGTAGAGGTACGAATATTGCAAGTCCTGGAGGTTACGATTTCGTGAATTAGCGTTATATTCAGGTTATGCGCTCGCGCAACGCCGCGAAATCACAGCATCCAACGGTCAGGGGTCGGAAGATGTCGGGAGTCAACGCAGGATGTCACGACCTGTCAGGTCGTGACCGAAGGTTTGGAACGGCAGTCCGGCGTACCGGACGGCAACGGCATGGCATGCGTGGAGCGGTGTCGGCGGGTCTGCTGATCCTTCTGCTGGTCGTCATCGTCGCGGTCGCGGCTGCATTGTGGTGGTTCGTCGGCCAGTCGGAGGCGCCGCCGGCGACGGTAACGCCGAGTACCGCCGGCGCAACGCCCACCGAGGCCGCGCCTGCCGTGACGGCGGGGGCCGATGATCTCAGCGTCGGCGATCTCTACAAGGCAGCGCGCGCCGCCATCGAAGAGAAGCGTCTGGTCACGCCGCCTGGCAACAATGCGCTCGAATACTATCTGCGCATCCTCGCCCGGCAGCCCGACGACAGCAGTGCGACCGATGCCTTGCGCGAGATGTTTCCGTTTGCGACCGCGCCGGTCGAGGAACAGATCAACCAGGGCAACTTCGACGAAGCAGCCCGGATCATGGGCTTGCTCGCCAAGGCCGATCCGAGCAACTACACGCTGACGATTCTGCGCAGCAAGCTCGACGCCAAGAAGAAACAGAACGATCGCGACCAGCAGCAACAGGCGCAGCAGGCCGCAGCCGCGGCCGCACGCGCGGCCGGTGCGCCGCAGACGGCTGCCGCGGCGGCAGGCACGGCGGCGGCAGGCACTCCCGCTGCGACGGACGCCACCGCTGCGACGCCCGCGGCCACTCCTGCTGCGACAGCGGCTGCGACGCCCACGCGCGAAGTCGCTCGTGCGACGCCTGCCCCGGTCGCAGCGCCGCCGCCGGCGCCTGTCGAGGAACCGGTCGGCGAATCGCGCGACGTGCGCGTGGTCACGCCGCCACAGCCGAGCTATCCGTCGGCAGCGGTGCGCAACCGTCAGAACGGCTGGGTCGAAGTCGAGTTCACGGTCGCCGCCGACGGCTCCGTGCAGAACGCCAGGGTCGTCAACGCGCAGCCCGCGCGCACCTTCGATCGCGAAGCCATCAGCGCCATCGAAGCGGCCCGCTTCGAACCGCGCCTGGACAAGGGACGGCCGGTAGCGGCGACGCTGCGACGCCGGATCGAGTTCAAGCTCAACAACTAGCAGGAAAGGTAGAAGCGGACGCCGCGCGAACGGCGTCCGCGATCGGCCCGCACGTCGGCGCCCGCTCTCAGTCGGTGCCGCCGGCGAGATCGGAATTGTCGCCGTGATCGATGCCGGCCCAGTTCACCTCGGGCAGGCCGAGGTAGCGGTCGATCAGCATCGGCATCAGTCCCATCGGCACCGGCGATTCGCAGTTCCACAGCATGACTGCGCCGAAGCGGTATTTCGGCAGGAACGCGATGATCGCGCGATAGCCCTGCACCGCGCCTGCGTGGAAGACCAGCGTCGTGCCGGCGTAGTCGTAGATGCGCCAGCCGAGCGCGTATTGCGCATCGAGCAGGCGGCCGCGCCGCCACGGCGATGCGCGCTTCTCGCGCTCGGTTTCCACCAGCGGCGTGTGCAGCACGGTCAGCAGCGCAGGCGACAGCACGTTCGGGCGGCCGCCCATCTGTGCGATCAGCCATTGCTCCATGTCATGGATGCTGGCATTGACGCCAGCGGCCGGCGGCACGTGGTAGTAGCTTTCCTTCGGCACGAACGGCACCCAGCCGCTGCCGGTGCGATGGTGCGGGCGCGCCCAGCTCTTCGATCCTTCCAGCGCATCGCGCCCGTAGGTGGCGGTGTCCATGCCGAGCGGAGAGAAGATGCGTTTCTCGACCTGGTGATAGTAGAAGTCGCCGGTGGCTGCGTAGGTCACGTCGCCGATCAGGCTGAAGGCGATGTTCTGGTAGCCGTAGCAGTCGCCGACCGGACAGGCCAGCGGCACGTCCTTCAGGCGATCGACGAGCAGCTCGTAGGGTTCGTCCTGCTCGAGCAGGTTGTCGTAGGTATTGTGCGGCAGGCCGACGCGATGACTGAGGATGTCGCGCACGGTCAGCTTCTGCGCGCCGGCGACGTCGTTCAAGGTGAATGCCGGCAGCATGTCGGCGACGCGCGTGTCCCACTGCAGCTGGCCGCGTTCGACCAGCAGGCCGGACATCGCGGCGGCGAACGCCTTCGACAGCGAAGCGAGGCGGAACACGGTATTGCTGGAGACGCGCTCGTGCGAGGCCGCGTCGGCGAATCCGACGCCGCGTTCGAGCAGCACCTGGTCGTCCTTGATGATGGCGGCGGCGAGCCCGGAGACGTCGTTCGACGCTTCGATGCCGTCGAGCCAGCGGTCGAATTCGTGTGCGATGGCGGGCGCGTCGCGTGAAACGGCTTTCGCATCCACGACCGGAATGGCGATCAGCGGCAGCGCTGCCGGCGCGCGCGTACGCACGACCAATTTCCTGCCGCCAGCGACGCCACTCTTGGGGACGCTCTTCTTCGCCGGAGCTTTCGCATTCGCGGGAGCTTTCGCCGCCGCCGTCGACTTCTTGTGTGCCGTCGGCGCTGCTGCCGCACTCTTCGCGCTGGCCGTCGCCGGCGTGCGGTGGGCCGGCTTCGTTTTTTTTGCGTTATCCGCGGCGCGGGCGGGGGCAGTGGCAGCTACGGCAAGGGCCGCAAGCAAGACGATCAAAACGCGTGGGGTACTGCTCAATGCGATCTCCGGGGGCCTGCAATGACCCTCGTGTTATGCTCGAAAACGCGTCGATTCTAGCTGCATCGCGAAGGGGAAAGGAACATGGTCCTGCTGATTCTGCTGGTGTTCCTGGTCATCGCTGGTTTTTACGTCGTCGGCCTGTACAACGGACTCGTGACCGGGCGCAATGGTTACAGGAACGCGTTCGCGCAGATCGATGTGCAGCTGACGCGGCGCTACGACCTGATCCCGAATCTGGTGGAGACCGCCAAAGGCTACATGAAGCACGAGCGCGAAACGCTCGAAGCGGTGATCCAGGCGCGCAATTCAGCGGTTTCCGGGTTGTCCGCCGCCAAGGCGAGTCCGGGCGATGCGGCGGCGATGCAGCAGCTTGCCGGCGCCGACAATGTGCTGACGCAGACGCTCGGTCGCCTGTTCGCCCTGTCCGAGGCGTATCCGGATCTGAAAGCGAACCAGAACATGATGCAGCTGAGCGAAGAGCTGACGTCGACCGAGAACAAGGTGGCCTTCGCGCGTCAGGCGTACAACGACGCCGTGATGGGCTACAACAACCGGCGCGAGATGTTTCCCGGTTCCGTCGTCGCGGCCATGTTCGCGTTTCAGGCCGCCGAACCGCTCAAGATCGAATCCGAGGCGAAGCGCGAAGTGCCGAAGGTGGCGTTCACCTGAGAGGGCGGCGCGGTGATGAACGGCGGGCGGAACAGCGTGCATGACGCCCGATCCGCTGCCAGCGGCGAGCCTGCGGCCGGCCCTCGCGCATGAACTTCTTCGAACATCAGGAGCTGGCACGGCGGCAGACGCGGCACATGCTGCTGCTGTTTGCGCTTGCTGTGGTCGCGATCGTCGCCGCAGTCGACGGTGTCGTGCTGATCGCGCTCGGTGTCGACGGCGCGCAACGCGCGAACGGCGGCATTGCCTGGGGCGGCCTGGTCGCGATCAGCGTCGTCGTCGTGCTGACGATCGCGCTCGGCTCGCTATATCGCATCGCCAGTCTGCGCGGCGGCGGTGCCGTGGTCGCGCGCGCGCTCGGCGGCGTGCCGGTCGCGGGCGACAGCGGCGATTTCGCATACCGGCGCCTGCGCAACGTGGTCGAGGAGATCGCCATCGCGGCGGGCTTGCCGGTGCCGCAGATCTTCGTGCTCGAGGAAGAAGCCGGCATCAACGCGTTCGCATCGGGTTTCGCGCCGACCGATGCCGCCGTCACGGTCACGCGCGGCGCGCTCGACAAACTCACCCGTGCCGAGCTGCAGGGCGTGATCGGCCATGAATTCAGCCATATCCTCAACGGCGACATGCGTCTCAACATCCGCCTGATGGGCATCGTGTTCGGCATCGTCGTGGTCGCCACCATCGGCCGCAAGATCGCCGAGATTTCCGGCCGCGGCCGCGACAAGGACTCCGTCGGTCCGATGTTCTTCGGGCTCGCCGTGTTCGCGGTCGGCTATATCGGCATCGTTCTGGCGCGCATGATCAAGGCGTCGATCTCGCGCCAGCGCGAATTCCTCGCCGACGCCTCGGCGGTGCAGTTCACGCGCCAGACCGAAGGCATCGCCGGTGCGCTGAAGAAGATCGGCGGACTGGCCGAAGGCTCCCGGCTCGCCAGCAGCGACACCGAGGAAGTCGCGCACATGCTGTTTGGCGACGGTGTCGGCTATGCCGCCGCGTTCGCGACGCATCCTCCGCTTGGCGAGCGCATCCGGCGGCTCGATCCATCGTTTCGCGAGGACGAGTTCGCCGCGGTCGCCGCGGCGTGGTCGCATCCGGTCAGGCTCGGCGCGGAGGCCGGCGATCGTGCCGATGCATCGATTGCCGGCTTCGCTCCGGCGGGTGCGAAACGTTCGCCGCGCAACGACGTCAGTGCCCGATTGCCGGCAAGGGACGCCGAGCTGAACCTGTCGCCGCAGACCGTCGTGCGCCAGGTCGGCAATCCCGACGACGGCGACCGCAGCCTCGCGCAGACGCTGCGCGCCGACATTCCCGGGCGCCTGCGCGAAGCAGCCCACCAGTCCGAACAGGCGATGCCGCTGATCTTCGCGCTGCTGGTCAACGAGGATGCCGCGACCGCGACACGTCAGCTCGCCCTGATCGAGGCTCACTACGACAGCGGAACGCGCGCACTCGTCGAAAGCCTTGCCAGCGCCATCACGCAGCTGCATCCGATGCAGCGATTGCCGCTCGCCGCACTCGCGTTTCCGGCCTTGCGCCGGCGCCCGCGTCCGCAGC
>DASWPR010000282.1:0-7622 GCA_036398455.1 Dokdonella sp. | reverse complement strand
GGCGACGGTAGGCCCGGACGATCCCGCGGTGCGCGAACTGGTCAGCCGGGTCGAGCTGGATCCGCGTTCGTGAGCGACACGTTGCCCTACGCCCACGGCGGCCCACCGCTGACCGCCCGGCTGCGCGCGGAGCCGGCCGATTTCGAGGTGGAGGAACTGCTCGGTTTCGAGCCCAGCGGACACGGCGAGCACGCATTCCTTTGGATCGAGAAAACCGGCGCGAATACCGAATGGGTGGCCCGCCAGCTTGCCGACGCCGCCGGCGTGGCGCCGATGGCGGTCGGTTTCGCCGGGCTCAAGGACCGCCATGCCGTCACCCGGCAGGTCTTCACCGTGCAGATGCCGGGCCGCGCGGATCCGGACTGGAGTGCGCTGGCGATTGCCGGCGTGAGCGTGCTCTCGGCGACGCGGCACGACCGCAAGCTCAAGCGCGGTGCGCATCGCGGCAATCGCTTCCGCATCCGGCTGCGCGAGTTGCGCGGCGATCGTGCTGCGGCGGAGCAGCGCATCGAGGCCATCCGCACGCGCGGCGTGCCGAACTATTTCGGCGAGCAGCGCTTCGGACGAGACGGACAGAACCTCGCGCTCGCCGAGGCGCTGTTCGCCGGCCGGCGCATGCCGCGCCACCAGCGCAGCTTCGCGCTGTCGGCGGCGCGGTCCGAACTGTTCAACGCGGTGCTGGCCGAGCGAGTCGAACACGGAAATTGGGATGGCGCGCTGGAGGGCGAAGTGTGGATGCTCGCCGGTTCCCACGCGATCTTCGGCCCGGAACCCTTCAGCGACGACCTCGCACGGCGCCTGGCCGAACGCGACATCCACCCGACCGGCCCATTGTGGGGCGCGGGCGAACTGCGCAGCGCCGCCGAGGTACGCGCGCTGGAAATCGCCGCGGTCGAGCCGTTTGCCACGCTCACCAGCGGCCTCGAGCGTGCCGGCCTGAACCAGGAACGCCGTTCATTGCGCCTGACGATCGACGATCTTTCCCATCAGTGGTCGTCCGCTGGCGAGCTGACGCTCGAATTCCGCCTCGCCGCCGGTTCCTTCGCGACCACGATGTTGCGGGAATTGTGCGATTGGCAGGCCGCGCCGGCCTGATGCGGCCAAACGCCGGATCGCGGCGACGAATCCGCTGTCGCGACGACGCCGAGGCGCCTATATTGGCGCTGCGGCCGGCGCGATCGTCGCGTCGTTCCGCATCTTTGCGGGAGGTCGTCATGAAATCGCTAGCGATCGGTGCGGCAATCCTCGTCTGTCTCGGTTTGTCGGCCTGTGCGGGAACGCCACAGCGCGTCGAGCGCGGGCGCGACGGCGCCATGGTCAGCGATGTCGACGCGGGCAAAATTGCCGCGGTCAACCAATGGGCGTGGCAGCGCGGCGCAACCGTGGTCTGGGTCAACTATCCGCGGCCGCGTCCGTCGAAGAACAACGACGGCTGAGCTCAGGCCCGCTGCAGCAGCACGATGACCGCGCCGGTGCCGCCCTGCGCGGGCCGCGCCGAAGTGAATGCGAGCACGTCGGCGCGATGTCGCAGCAGCGAATCGGTGAGCTGTTTCAGCACCGGACCTTGCGCCTTCGAGCGCAGTCCCTTGCCGTGCACGATGCGCACGCACAGTTCGCCGTTGCGCCGGCTCTCGTCGAGGAACTGGCGGATCGCCTCGCGCGCGACGGCGCTGGTCATCTCGTGCAGATCGATCTCGGCGCGCACGCTGAACTGGCCGCGGCGCAGGCGCTGCAGCAGGCGCTTCTGCTGGCCGGACTTCAAGTAGGCGATTTCGTCGCCGCCTTCGAGCAGGGCGGCGTCGAACGGATGCGTCAGCAGTTCGTCGCGCACGCGCGCTTCATCGAGCAGGGCCTGCGTCGGCACCGGCGCCGGACGCACGGCGGTCGGCGCCGCGATGGTGGATTCCTTCAATGGGCGCACGCGGCCGATCGCTTCGCGAAACAGGCGCGCGTCGTCCTGCATGTCCTTGTTTGCGCTCATCCTTGCAGGCTAGCAGAAACGTCGAGCCGGTCGCTGCCGCGGCGCTGGCGTGCGTCGCGCGACTGCGGCCGGCGGCGTGAATCCGCTATCATTCTGCGTCCACACCCAGCTGTCCGCCACGACCGATGCCGCGCATCGCGATGTGCGGCGGGCAGCGCGCAGGAAGCCGCATGCGAGTACTGGTCAGCAATGATGATGGTGTCGACGCACCGGGCATCCGCGTGCTCGCCGACCGGCTGGCCGCAGTCGGCGATGTCACCGTGGTGGCGCCCGATCGCGATCGTTCCGGCGCCAGCAATTCGCTGACGCTGGATCAGCCGATCCGCGCGGTGCGCCTCGACGACGGCCGCTGGCGCGTCGCCGGCACGCCGACCGACTGCGTGCACCTGGCCTTGTCCGGCCTGCTCGATCACGAACCGGACATCGTCGTTTCCGGGATCAATAATTCGGCCAACCTCGGCGACGACGTGATCTATTCGGGCACCGTTTCGGCCGCGATGGAGGGGCGCTTCCTCGGCCTGCCCGCGATCGCGGTGTCGCTGGCGACGAAGGACCACAAGGGAACGCACTACGACAGCGCCGCCGATGCCGTGCTGCTGCTGATGCGCCGTCTGCTGATCGATCCGCTGCCGGCCGACACCATCCTCAACGTGAACGTGCCCGACCGGCCCTGGCGCGAGATCCGCGGACTGGCGGTGACGCGTCTCGGCAAGCGGCATCGTTCGGCGCCGTGCATCGCGCAGACCGATCCGCGCGGCCGCCCGATCTACTGGATCGGTCCACCGGGCGAAGCGGCCGACGACGGCCCCGGCACCGACTTCAACGCGATCCGCGACGGCTACGTGTCGATCACGCCGATCCACGTCGACCTGACGCGCTACCAGGCACTGGAGAAGGTCGGCGGCTGGGTCGCCGCGCTGCAGCCGGGCCTCGGCGACGCTGCATGAGGCACGCCTGCGTGAGTACGAGCGCATGAGCCTGTTCTCGCGACGCGATCCGGCGACGCGCGGTCTCGGCATGACCTCGCAGCGCGCGCGCGATCGCCTGATCGAACGCCTGATCGCCGAAGGCATCCACGATCGCCGCGTACTCGACGTGATGCGGCAGTTGCCGCGGCACATGTTCATCGACGAAGCGCTCGCCTCGCGTGCCTACGAAGATACGGCGCTGCCGATCGGGCAGGGCCAGACGATTTCGCAGCCGTGGGTGGTCGCGCGCATGACGGCGGCGCTGATCGAAGCGAAGCTGCCGCGCCGGGTGCTCGAGATCGGCACCGGTTCGGGATATCAATGTGCGGTGCTGGCGCAACTGGTCGAACAGGTCTACACGGTCGAACGCATCGACGAGCTGCTGCGCAACGCGCGCCGGCTGTTCCGCAAGCTGGCGATCTCGAACGTGCGCTCGCGTCATGCCGACGGGCGCCTGGGCTGGCCGGAGGAGGCGCCGTTCGATGCGATCATCCTGACCGCCGCCGGCACCGAACTCGAAACCGCCTTGCTCGACCAGCTCGCGCCGGATGGCTGCCTGGTCGCGCCGGTGGGGCCGGCCGGAAGGCAGACCCTGCTGCGCGTGCGTGCGGGCGAAGACGCCTGGGTGCGCGAGTCGCTGGGTGCGGTCAGCTTCGTGCCGCTGCTCGGGGGCACCGGGTGAGCGTCAAGTCTGCAACGGGGGAATCGAAGCGATGAAGTTGTTCCGGCCGCTCTACGAGCGCGCATTGAAGTGGGCGGCGCATCCGAAGGCGGAGCTCTACCTCGGCCTGCTCAGCTTCGTCGAAGCGATCATCTTTCCGGTGGCGCCGGAGATCATGCTGGCGCCGATGGTGCTGGCGCAGCCGCGGCGCTGGGCGCGCTATGCGGCGGTCAGCCTGGTCTGCTCGATGGCCGGCGCCCTGGTCGGCTATGCGCTCGGCCACTACGCCTTCGGCGCGCTGCGCCCACTGCTGGCGGACATCGGCTGGCTCCCGCACATCGAGGAACTCGTCGCCCAGCTCAGCGGCGAGGTGTCGGCGCATCCGTGGAATGCGTTCTGGATGCTGGTGCTGGCCGGCTTCGTGCCGGTGCCGCTGAAGATTTTCACGTGGGCGTCGGGCATCGTCGGCATGCCGCTGTTGCCGTTCATCGCCGGCATGGTGGTGGGGCGCGGCAAGCGCGTGTTCCTGCTCGCCGGCGTGATCCGGCTTGGCGGCAAGCGCGCCGAAGCGGCGCTGCATCGCTGGATCGAGTGGATCGGCTGGGCGATCGTGATCCTGATCGCTGCTGCTATTATCTACTTCAAGTTCATTCGATAAAATATTGTTATGAAACGATATTTTACCTTTCGTCCTACGCTCGTGCTGGCAGCGGCGCTGCTGCTGGAGGCGTGCGCCTCGACCGGCCCCGCGCCGGTGGAGGACCGCAGCCTCGACGCGCCGCGCAGCACGCCGCCGGCGCGCGCCGAGGCCAGGCCGGCGCCGCAGCCCGTCGGCGGCAGCTACAAAGTGCAGCGCGGCGATACGCTGTACAGCATCGCGTTCCGCCATGGCCTCGACTATCGCGATCTCGCCGGCTGGAACGGCATCGGCGCGCCCTACACGATCTTCGTCGGGCAGGACCTGCGCCTCGCACCGAAATCCCAGGCGGCCGGCGGGCGGCCGCTCGCCGCGCCGCCGCCGGCTTCTCGCCCGGCCTCGTCGGCGCCCGCGGTTGCGGCAGCGCCAGCGGCCACGGTGAAACCTGCCGCGTCGAATCCGCCGCCGTTCGAGGACGTCAAGGAAGCGCCGCTCGCTGCCGCGCCTGCGCCCGCCGCCGCCTCGGCAACTCCGCCGGTAACCGCGTCGCCGCCGGTCGCGGCCGCGCCGAAGCCGATCGATGCCACGCCTGTGCCGCCACCCGCCGTCGCCCCGCCGCCACAGAGCGCCAGCGTGTCCGGCGATGTCGCCTGGCGCTGGCCGGCGGACGGCCAGGTAATCGGCAGTTTCGTCGCCGGCGACCAGACCAAGCAGGGCATCGACATCGGTGGCAAGGCCGGCGATCCGGTGCGTGCCGCAGCGGACGGCACCATCGTCTACAGCGGCAACGGCCTGATCGGCTACGGCGAGCTGATCATCGTCAAGCACAGCCCGGGTTTCCTTTCCGCCTACGGTCACAACCGCAAGCGCCTGGTCAAGGAAGGCGATCACGTGAAGTCGGGCCAGGTCATCGCCGAAATGGGATCGAGCAGCGCCAGCCGCGACTCGCTGCACTTCGAAATCCGCAAGAACGGCAAGCCGGCCAATCCGGTCGACTACCTGCCGCGACGATGATGCGCACGATCGCATCGTCGTGGCGGTGTCTAAGCAGGCAGCGCGGCGTTAAGCTTCACCGGTGACTTCGTCGACACCTCCCGAACCCGTCTCTGCGCCTGAAGACATCCTCGATCTGGTCGATGCGATCGAGCCGCACGACGAGGAAGCGCGCAGTTCGGCGAATGCGTACCTGAACGAAATCGGCCTGACGCCGCTGCTCGACGCCGCGACCGAATGGTCGCTCGCCGAACGCATCCAGGGCGGCGACGGCGAGGCGCGCCGGCGCATGATCGAGGCGAACCTGCGCCTGGTCGTCACGGTGGCGCGGCCCTACGTCGGCCGCGGCGTCGCGTTGATGGATCTGATCGCCGAAGGCAACCTCGGCCTGATCCGCGCGGTCGAGAAATTCGATCCGTCGCGGCGCCTGCGCTTCTCCACCTATGCGGTGTGGTGGATTCGCGATGCGGTGCAATCGGCGGTGATGAACCACGGCCGCACCGTGCGCCTGCCGCAGCATGTGCTGCGCGAGCTGGCGCAGATGCTGCGCGCGGAACGCGAGCTTTCCGCGCGCCTCGGTACGCCGCCGAGCCTGGAACAGATCGCCGCGGCGATCGGCAAGAGCGTGCAGGACGTCGCCGAGCTGTTCCGTGTCAGCGAGCGCGTCGGCTCGCTCGATGCCGCGATCGAAGCCGGCGAGCGCGCGCTGATCGGGCACATCCAGGAAACCGAGGAAAGCGCCGGCAGCTCCAACGCGGCGATCAGCAGCGAACGTCTCGGCCAATGGATCGGCGAACTCGGCGAGCGCCAGCGCCTCGTGCTGCAGCGGCGTTTCGGCCTCGACGGCACGCCGGTGCAGTCGCTCGCCGAGATCGGCCGTGACCTTGGCATTTCGCGCGAGCGCGCGCGCCAGATCCAGGAAGACGGCCTGCGCCGCCTGCGCAAGCTCGCCAACGACGATCGCAGCCCGCCTGCCGACGCCGGTTGAGCGCCAGCGCCGCCGGGACGGCGGCGTGGATGCTCAGCTGGCGATTTTGAACGTCGTGCGCAGGATGATCATCGCCGCACGCCCGAAGCCGTAGCTGGTCAGCGCGAGGCTGCACATTTCGTAGGTCAGGAAGACCGTGGCCAGCACCCCGTGCGAGGCCGCTTCCGGCTCGAGCGAGGGAAATATCGCCATCAGCAGGAACAGGCTCGAATTGGTGAAGGCGCCGACCACCATCGCCCAGCGCACATGCCAGGGCAACGGAATGCGCGCGGCGTAGAAGCCGAGGATCAGCGCGCTCATCAGCAGGAAATCGATATGCGCCTGGCGCACCCGGGTGAACTTGCCCGGAAAAATCTCGCCGAGCAGCGGAACGTTGAAGCCGAGGCCGACCATGCACCAGGCGAGAATCAGCGCGACGACGATCCACAGGCATGCGCCGCGCAGGAGGACGACGTTGCGCGCGTGGCCGGGGGTGCTCTGCATGGTCGTTGCGTCCTGCTCATCGCCTTGACCAGGCGGGGCGTTCATCATCTACTGCGGCCGCAACAGGCGGAATGCACCGGACGGAACGCGCAGTTGACCGATACGGACCTTGCGCGGGGCGGCGGGCACATTGAACGGTCGCGAGGTCGGCATGCGCAGGGTGGAAGCGGCACGGATCGAAACGCACCATGCGCCGCCCGCCGCGCAGGCCGTCACGCTGTCCACTGCGGATGTGCAGCCGTCGCGCCGCTGCGAATGGCTGCGCGAAGTGATCGGGCGCGAGTACGCCAACGTCGACATCACGCCGCCGCACGACGGCAGCCTGTTCAATGAAATGACCATCACGCCGTGGCGGGATCTGCAGCTTTCCTCGATCCGGTCGCATGCGATTTCGCTGACCCGCCGTCGGCAGGAGCCGCAGCTCGTCGGGCAGGATGCCTATTTCGCGGTGATCCTGCTGTCCGGCGAGTACCGGCTGCAGCAGGATGGGCGCGAAGCGTTGCTGCAGCCGGGCGACATGACGCTCTACGACGCGACGCGCTGGCATCGCGTCGACTGCCCGCGCGCGTTTGCCAAGCTCATCGTGGCGGTGCCGCGGCGCCTGCTGAGGGAGCGGGTGGCAGGGCTCGATGCGCTGACCGCCCGGCGCATCCCGGGTCGCGGCGGCCTCGGTGGCGTGGCGTCCAGCTTCATTCGCATGTCGGCCAGGCAAGCTGCGCGACTGAGTCCGCACGAGTCGGATGCGCTGTCCGGGCATGCGCTCGACCTGCTCGCGCTGACGTTCGCCGCGCTCGGCCCAGGGCGCAGCCAGCTCACCCGCAGCAGCGAACAGTCGCTGATCGCGATCAAGGCGCTGGTCGAGGAACGGCTCGGCGATTCATCGCTGTCGACGACCGCCATCGCCGCGCGCG
>DASWPR010000281.1:0-2024 GCA_036398455.1 Dokdonella sp. | reverse complement strand
CACATGAGCCGTCATTCACGAGGGAAGCGATGAATGCAGTGACAGCGACACCGATAACGCAACCGCAACCGCAACCGCACAGCGGTTCCCGCGTCGTGCTGCGCTCGAGCAGGCTGCTCGGCTGGCAGGACTTCGGCGCGGAGCTGGTCAACGTGTCGGCCGGGCTGCACCGCATGCCCGCGTTCAGATATCACCGGGTGGGCGTGCATGTCGGCGCGCCGGTCAGGGCGCGCTGCATGTGCAACGAGCGCCGCCACTCGCGAATCCAGGCGCATGGCGACGCCGACGTGATTCCCGCGGGACTCGAAGGGCAATGGAGCGACGAAGCCGCCTGCACGATTTTCAGCGTGTGGATCGGCGAAGCGTTCGCGCGGCGCACCGTCGAGCAACTATCGTTGAAATCGGCCGACGCGCAACTGCGCCCGCAATTCCAGCTGCGCGATCCGCGCTTTCAGTATCTCGCCTGGGCCTTACGCGCCGAACTGGAAGCCGACGAGGCATCCGATCCGCTGTACGCCGAAAGCCTGTGCACGGCGATGGTGGTGCGACTGATCGGCGCCGCGCCGGCGCCCGGAGGAAACAGGCAGCGGCGCACGCTCGCGCCTAGAACGGCCGCGCGCGTGATCGAGTTTATCGAAGCGCATCTGGACCAGCGTCTCACGCTGAGCGAACTGGCTGCGCTCGCCGGCTTGAGCGCGCCGCATTTCAAGGTGCTGTTTCGCGAGACGCTCGGCATGCCGGTGCATCGGTACGTGGTGCAGCGGCGCGTGGAGCGCGCGCGAACGCTGCTGCTGCAAGGCAAACTCAACGCGAGTCAGATCGCGCTCGATACCGGCTTCGCGCATCAGAGCCATATGGCGCACTGGATGGGCCGGCTGCTGGGCGTAACGCCGCGCGAGCTGCTCAGGTCAGTCGCGAATGCGGGCAGCCTGATTGCGTTCGATCCGCAAGAGGGCCGCCGCATTGCAACGCCGCGATAAAACGCGGCAGCGCCGCGTTCAGCCCGGCGCCGCGCCCGTCAACTGCGCATAGACGTCATGCGACAGTTGCAGCAACTGCTTGCGGTCGATTCCGCCTGACACCGCATAGCCGAAGTCGCCGTCGATCCAGTAGAACACGTTCACCGGGCCGTCCTGATACAGCTTGAACGCGGTCGTGTTCGAATTCTGCTGGCGGCGCGAAATGCACAGCGTGACGCGCTCGCCGTTCGGCCCGCGATACATGAACTGCGCGGTCGGTCCATTGGCGCCGGGCAACAGGCGTCCGCCCGAAAGGTTGAAGCCGCTCTTCGAGAGAATCGGCGGATGCACGTTGGTGCCGAGCCGGTTGGCGAGCCACTGCACGAAATCCTGTTCATGAGCGTCGGTGCTCATCTCGGTCGGCCGGTCGACGGCGGGCATGTAGACCACGTGCGCCACCGCCGCTTGCCGCGCGAACATTTCCGAGCTGTCCGCGCTGACAGGGCGCGTGTCGGCGTGACCGCCGGCCACTGGCGCGATGACGTCCTGCCCCATATGCGTGCCCACGCCGATGCCTACACCCAACACCAGCGCCGCCGCCATCCCGGCGAATTGCGGCCAGTTGGCGGCGATCCTCCAGCGGCGCGGCGCGGGCGCCTGCAGGCGCTTCGGCACCGGCTCGTTCAGCACGCGGTCGTAGCGCTCGTGGAACATGCTGTTCAGGGAGAAATAATCGCTGACGCGCGCGGCCAGCTCGGGGTTCTGTTCGAGCGCGCGCTCCACGTCGGCACGGCGTTCGTCGGACAGCGTGCCGTCCACGTACGCGTGCAGGTCTTCTTCGCCGATCGGCATAGTCTGGTCGCTCATCGCACCACCTGTAATTTCGCCCCGGGCTGCGCGCCCGCCATCAATGCCCGTAACCGTTCGCGTCCGCGCGAGAGCCGCGACATCACCGTGCCGATCGGAATGTTCAGCGCGAGCGCCACGTCGGCATAGCTCATTTCTTCGAGGCCCACCAGCAGCACGACTTCGCGCTGCTCCATCGGCAGGCGCTGCAACGCGTAG
>DASWPR010000280.1:0-6579 GCA_036398455.1 Dokdonella sp. | reverse complement strand
GCGCAGCGGCAGAATATCCACCTGTATACCGTTGCCGCGTCGCGCTTCCACAAGACGGTCGAGAGCAGCGGCGCGGTCGACTTCGACAACGATCGCGCCACCAGCGTGCTGGCGCCGTTCTCCGGTCCGGTCTCGAAACTGCTCGTCGCGCAAGGCGATCGCGTCAGCAAAGGACAGCCGCTCGCGGTGGTCGATTCGGCCGATTTCGCGACCGCCATCAGCGCCTACCGCAAGGCGCTGGCTACGGCACATACCGCGCGCCGGCTGGCCGACCTGGAAAAGGATCTGGTGCAGCATCAGGGCGTCGCCGAGCGCGATGCGGACCAGGCCGAAACCGACGCCGCCAATGCCGATGCCGACCGCGCCGCCGCACTGCAAGCGCTGGTATCGCTGAATGTCGATACGCAGACCATCCACAACATCGAGCAGGGCAAGCCGGTCGCGCGCGCCGACGGCGTGATCCGTTCGCCGATCGCGGGGACCGTGGTCGAACGACTGCTGACGGCGGGCCAGCTGCTGCAGGCGGGGACGACGCCGTGTTTCACCGTCGCCGATCTTTCGCGCGTCTGGGTGATGGCGCAGGTGTCCGGCACGGAGCTGGCCGCGGTGCATCCCGGCGACACCGCCGAGATCGCGACTGGCGGCGATTCGAAGAGCCTCGCCGGAACCGTGACGAACATCGCCGACCAGGTCAATCCCGATACGCGCCTGGTGGCCGTGCGCGTGGCCGTCGACAATCCCGAGGGCCTGCTCAGGAAACAGATGTACGTCGGCGTGTCGATTCATTCGCGCGAGGAGAGCAGCGGGTTGCTGGTGCCGGTGTCGGCGATCCTGCGCGACGATGAGAACCTGCCCTTCGTCTACGTCGCCGGGCACGACGGCAGCTTCGCGCGCCGGCCGGTGACGCTCGGCTATCGAAGCG
The DNA here is from genome assembly GCA_036398455.1 of Dokdonella sp. Lineage (GTDB taxonomy): Bacteria > Pseudomonadota > Gammaproteobacteria > Xanthomonadales > Rhodanobacteraceae > Dokdonella_A. Next base: position 5,657 of record DASWPR010000280.1, on the reverse strand, counting down.
GGGACCAGGTCGACCTGACGTCCGGCATCCAGGCCGGCGACGCGGTGATGGTGGATGGCGGCATCTTCGTCCAGTTCATGCAAAACCAATGAGCGACGCTCCCCTCCCGACCGAAGCCACGTCGCGAACGGCTTCGGTGATGAATCGCATCGTCGGCGCTTCGCTCGGCCAGCCCTTGCTCATCATCCTGCTGACGCTGCTGCTGACCGGCGCCGGCGCGCGTTCGCTGCAGCGCCTGCCGGTGGATGCCTATCCGGATCTGTCGCCGCCGCTGGTCGAGATCGTCACGCAATGGCCCGGGCATGCCGCCGAGGAAGTGGAGCGGCTGATCACCATTCCGGTCGAGCTCGGCTTGAATGGCGTTCCGAAGACGACGACCTCGCGTTCGGTTTCGCTGTACGGGTTGTCCGTCGTCACGCTGACGTTTTTCGACGGCACGGAACACAACTTCGCCCGCCAGGAAGTGTTCAACCGGATGGGCGATATCACGCTGCCGGGCGGCGTGACGCCGTCGGTGTCGCCGTTGTCCTCGCCCTCGGGGCTGATCTACCGCTACGTGCTGCAGAGTTCGGACCGGTCGCCGATGGAGTTGAAGACGTTCGAGGATTGGGTCGTCGAACCGCAGTACCGCGCCGTGCCGGGCGTCGCCGACGACTCCGGCTTCGGCGGCGGCACGATGCAGTACCAGGTGCTGCTCGATCAGAACAGGATCGCGGCGGTCGGCCTCTCGGCGACGCAGGTCCAGGCGGCGCTGGCGGCGAACAACGGCAACGCTGGCGGCGGCTTCTATTCGCAAGGCGGCCAGTTCTACTACGTGCGCGGCATGGGCCGCATGGAGACCGTGGAGGACATCGGCAATGTCGTGCTCGCCGTGCACGACGGCACACCGGTTCTGGTGAAGGACGTCGGCCGCGTCGTCATCGGCATCGCGCCGCGCCTGGGCGAATTCGGCTACGAGAAACAGGACGATGCCGTCGAAGGCGTCATCCTGCTGCGCACCGGCGAGAAAACGCAGGACGTGCTCAAGCGCGTCGAAGCGAAGACGGCGGAGCTCAACGAACACGTGCTGCCGAAGGACGTCAAGATCCATCCGTTCTACGACCGCTCCGACCTGATCGAACTGACCACGCAGATCGTGCAGCAGAACCTGCTGCGCGGCATGCTGCTGGTCGTCGTGATCCTGATTTTTTTCCTCTACGATTTTCGTGCCGGGCTGATCGTCGCCACCACCATTCCGCTCGCCCTGCTGTTCGCTTTCGTCTGTCTCGATCTGCAGGGCGCTTCGGCCAACCTGCTGTCCATCGGCGCGGTGGATTTCGGAATTCTGGTCGATGCCGCGGTGGTGATGGTCGAGAACATCTTCCGCCAGATTGCGCAGCGCGAGGGCGCGCCGCTCGATGTCCGCGCCGTCATCCGCGAGGCGGCCGCCGAGGTGGATCGCCCGCTGTTCTACGCGGTCGCGGTGATCGTGGTGAGTTTCCTGCCGATCTACGTGTTGTCCGGTCCGTCGGGAACGCTGTTCAAGCCGATGGCCGATACGATGATCTTCGCCCTGATCGGCTCGCTGATCGTCACCCTGACCCTGCTGCCGGTGCTGTGCGCCTGGTTCATGCGCAAGGGCGTGCGCGAGCGGCGCAACGTCATCTTCGAGGGCATCAAGGCGATCTACATTCGCGGGCTCGATGTCTGTATCGCGTTCCCGTGGACGACGACGCTGGCTTCGGCCGTGCTGCTGATCGGCTCGCTGCTGCTGGTGCCGGGCATCGGTGCGGAGTTCATGCCGCAGCTGGACGAAGGCGCACTGTGGGTGCGCGCCACCATGCCCTACACGATTTCGTTCGACGAATCGGCCAAGGTGACGCCGAAGGTGCGCGAGATATTGCGCTCGTTCCCGGAAGTCACCACGGTCGCCTCGGAACTCGGTCGGCCGGACGACGGCACCGATTCGACCGGCTTCTTCAATGTCGAGTTCTATGTCGGCCTCAAGCCGTACACGCAGTGGACCGGCAGCTATCGCACCAAGGCCGCGCTGATCGAGGCGATCGGCAGGAAGCTGGAGGCGTTTCCCGGCATCATCTTCAACTACACGCAGCCGGCGGAAGACGCGGTGGACGAGGCGGAGACGGGCCTCAAGAGCGCGCTCGCGGTGAAGGTGTTCGGCGCCAGCCTGGAGACGCTGCAGCAGAAGGGCAAGGCCATCAAGAAGGTGCTCGAACAGGTGCGCGGCATCCGCGACGTGACCCTGGTGCAGGAACTCGGCCAGCCGAGCCTGACGATCAAGATCAAGCGCGACCAGATCGCCCGCTACGGCGTGAACGTGGCCGACATCAACGGCCTGATCCAGACGGCCATCGGCGGCGATGTCGCCACCCAGGTGGTGCAGGGGGAGAAGCAGTTCGACCTGGTCGTCCGGCTGCAGCGCGAGTATCGCGACAACCCCGAGGAAATCGGCAACCTGCGCCTGGCGACGCCCGCCGGAGCGCAGATTCCGCTGCGCGAATTCGCCGATATCCAGGTGACCAACGGTGCCTCCTTCATCTACCGGCAGGACAACTCGCGCTACATCGGCGTGCAGTTCTCGGTCGACGGACGCGATCTCGCCGGCGCGGTGGAAGATGCCATCGCGCAGGTCGGTGCGAAGGTCGCGCTGCCGCAAGGGTATCGCCTGGACTGGGGCGGCGAGTACACCGAATACACCGCTTCGCGCGCGCAGTTGAACGTGATCCTGCCGCTGACCCTGGCGCTGATCTTCCTGCTGCTGTTCACGCTCTACAGCAACTTCAAGTTTCCGTTCATCACCGTACTCGGCGTGCTGCTGTCGGCACCGGTCGGCGGCATCGTCGCACTGTGGCTTAGCGGAACGCCGTTCTCGGTGTCGTCCGGCATCGGCTTCCTCGCCTTGTTCGGCGTCTCCGTGCAGACGGCCGTCGTCTACATTTCCTACGTCAACGAACTGCGCCGCGCCGGCACGCCGGTCGCCGAAGCCATTCGCGAAGGCGCGATCCTGCGCCTGCGCCCGATCATGATGACCGCCCTGGTCGCCGCGCTCGGCTTGTTGCCCGCGGCGCTGGCGACCGGCGTCGGCACCGACACGCAGAAGCCCTTCGCCCTGGTCATCGTCAGCGGACTGTTCACGCGCCTTCTGATCAGCGTGTTCCTGATGCCGGCGCTGTACACGCTGGTGGCGCGCCCGAACGATCGGCTGGAAGTGTGAGGCCGCCCGCGCGGATGCGTGTTCGCAGGATCAGCGTCAATCCGCTGTCGTACTCAAGATAGTTGGCGCCCGTTTCACCGTCGGCTCGCTGTTCGGCGTCATCGCCGATACGAAGCCGCGGATGTCCGCAAACTGCTCCAGATCGGCATACTTGTCGGCGGGATCGAACCGGTGGCTCATCGAGCGGTGTCCCGGATTCTTTCAATGGCTTCGATACTGTCCGTTGGCAGGGTTCGGCGGCGGGGCACAAGTTTGGCGTCCCGCAACTTGCGACCAAGAAGATTGTCCGAAGCGATCGAGCCGAGGTCGCCTTCAAACCTCGATGCCCGTAAGGCGCGGGCATGGATACCGAGGGCAGCGGTGGGGTCTCCCCGCTCCACGCGAAACAAGGTTTTTTGGCTGATCCGCGCGCTGAGCGACCGCTCGCGCCGAGTATGCGCGCCGGCGTCCGGCTTTCCGGATATTCTTTCCCCGGCCCGCAAGAAGACGGGCGAGTCGAGGAACGCGTGAGCCCGATCCTAGGTCTTTCCACGGTTGCCGAAAATCGTATTCGTGGCGGACGCGGACGCGTCAGTCGCCCGATTAAAGCGGCTTGAAGCTCACCATTTTCGTGTGCGCTGCGTGTGCTGTATCCATGTGGGGGCACGCGATCGCGTACGCGCGACCGGTTCAGGTGTTGATTGCGCAGGATAGGACATTTAACAACAGAGATTATTTATTCTCCGTCGCCCCCATGATGGACTGGACCGACCGGCATTGCCGCTTCTTCCACCGTTTGCTTTCTCCCCATGTGCGCTTGTACACGGAGATGGTGACGGCGCCTGCGGTGGTTCATGGCGAGCGCGAGCGCTTGCTCGGATTCGATCCGGCCGAGCATCCGGTGGCGCTGCAGCTGGGCGGGTCCGAGCCGAACGAGCTCGCGCAGGCCGCGCGGATCGGCGTGGAGTTCGGCTACGACGAGATCAATCTCAACGTCGGCTGTCCATCCGACCGCGTGCAGTCGGGCGCGTTCGGCGCGTGCCTGATGCGCGAGCCTGCGCTGGTTGCCGATTGCGTCGCGGCGATGCGTGCGGCGGTGGCCGGCTTCGACAAGCCCATCGCCGTGACGGTGAAATGCCGCATCGGCGTCGACGATCAGGACGAGTACGCGGCCCTGCAGCACTTCATCGAGACGGTGCGTGCATCCGGCTGTACGGTGTTCATCGTGCATGCGCGCAAGGCTTGGCTGCAGGGTCTGTCGCCGAAGGAGAACCGCGAGGTGCCGCCGCTGAACTACGAGCGCGTGTACCAGCTGAAGCGCGAATTTCCGCAACTCACGATCGTGATCAACGGCGGCATCGCCACGGTCGACGATGTGCGCACGCACCTGACCCAGGTCGATGGCGCGATGCTCGGTCGCACCGCCTATCACGAGCCGTATCGCCTCGCGCAACTCGAAGCCGCGCTGTACGGCGCGCCGCTGGCGGATCGCGACGAGGTGCTGCTGCGCCTGCGGCCGTATGTCGAAGCGCATCTTGCACGCGGCGACCGGCTGCAGCACATCAGCCGGCACATCCTGGGTCTGTATCAGGGCTTGCCCGGAGCGCGCGCCTATCGCCGCGTGCTCAGCGAACAGGCGCATCGCGCGAATGCCGGCTGGGAAGTCGTCGAGCGCGCGATGGCCGTGCGCCGCGGCGACGTGCGCGACCGCGCGGCTTAGCCCGACCGCGTCACCGCTTCGGGTTCGATCCGCGACGACGCTGCCGCGCCGGAGTCGACATGCGTTCCGCGCCCGCGGGAACCGGCGCCAGGCCACGCAGGCGTTCATCGAGGAAATCGACGAACGCGCGCACCTTGGTCGGAATGAAGCGATTGCCCGGGTAGATCGCGAAGATGCCCTGCTCGGCGGCGGCCCACGCCGGCAGCAGATGCGTCAGGCGCTGCGTCGCCAGATCTGCGGTGACCACGAAATGCGGCAGCAGGCCGATGCCGGCACCGGCGCGGCAGGCGTCGAGCAGGGCCAGCGCGTTGTTCGAACGCAGCACCGTGTTCGCGCGCACGCTGGCGCGGCCGCCGCGACGCTGCAGCATCCATCGTTCCGGCAGCGCGCCGACATCGAGCACGAGGCAGGCGAGACTTGCCAGATCGGCCGGCCGCCGCGGCGCGCCGTTGCGTTCGACATAGACGGGACTCGCAACAAGGATGCGCCGGCTGTCGCCGAGGCGGCGTGCGGCGAGGCGCGAATCGCGCAGGGCGCCGACGCGGATGGCGAGGTCGAAGCCTTCTTCGACCAGGTCGACATTGCGGTTGGACAAGTGCAGGTCGAGCGCGAGATGCGGATGCTCGGCCAGAAAATCGGCGAGTGCCGGCGTGATGTGGGTCAGCCCGAGACCGCTCGGTGCACTGACCCGCAAGATGCCGCGCAACGCGCCGCCGAGGGCGCTGGCCGCCGATTCGGCTTCCT
>DASWPR010000279.1:0-18062 GCA_036398455.1 Dokdonella sp. | reverse complement strand
GACGCGCGATCACATGTGGGACGTCTACCATCGGTTCGGCTTCGGCGAAGTCACCGGCAGCGGATTTCCAGGCGAATCGCCGGGCTTCCTGCCGATCGCCAAGGCCTGGGGTCCGGTCGAGCAGGCGACGATCGCCTACGGCTATGGCCTCAACGTGACGCCGCTGCAGCTGGCGCAGGGTTACAGCGCGTTGGCGAACGGCGGCCGCCTGCGCGCGCCGACCTTCGTCAAGGGTGCGCAGAATCCGGATCGCGCGGTCATCGATCCGCAGATCGCCGCGAACCTGCGCACGATGCTCGAAACGGTGATCGTGCCGCCCGGCGGCGCGACCAAGGCGCAGGTGCGCAACTACGTCGTCGCCGGCAAGACCGGCACCTCGCGCACGGCCGTCGGCGGCGGCTATCAGAAAAAATACGTCTCGCTGTTCGCCGGCATGATTCCAGCGAGCGCGCCGCGCCTGGTCGGCGTGGTCGTCATCCACGATCCGCAGGGCGCTTACTACGGCGCCCTGGTGTCGGCGCCGGTCTTCGGCAAGGTGATGGAGGACGCGGTGCGTCTGCTCGACATCTCGCCCGACAATGTGCAGAACTGGTACACCGCCGCGCCCGATGCCGGGCACACCGTACGCACAGGACGACAAGCACCGGACGGTCCGGCCGACCTGTCGAACGTCGACGACGGAGTGCCCGAAGAATGAACCGGCCCGCGATCAGCGTGCATGAATTGCTGCAGGGAAGCACCGATGCCGGTGCCTGTGGAGACATCCTCGTGCGCGGCCTCGCGCTCGACTCGCGTCGCGTGCAGCAAGGCGACGCCTTCATCGCGCTGGCCGGCACGCAGATGCACGGTATTGCGTTTGCCCCGATGGCAGCGGCGCGTGGCGCCTCGATCGTGCTGGCCGAAAAGGCGCGCGACGGGACTCCCGCGTCGACTGCCGTCGATTATCCGAGCGCCGACGAGGGCGGCGTGCCGATCGTATGGCTCGACGGTTTGCGCGACGAACTCGGCACCCTCGCGGCGCGCTTCTTCGGCGAACCGTCGCAGACGCTCGAGGTGATCGGCGTCACCGGCACGAACGGCAAGACCTCCACCGTGCAGTTGCTCGCGCAGGCGCTGCACCTGGCCGGCCGCAAGGCCGCCACGATCGGCACGCTCGGCGCCGGCCTGTACGGTGCGATTCGCGAAGGCGAGCGCACCACGCCGGACGCCATCGCGGTACAGGGACTTCTGGCCGGGTTCCGCGATGCCGGCGCCAGCCACGTCGCGATGGAAGTGTCCTCGCATGCGCTTGAACAGGGGCGCGTCAATGCGGTCGCGTTCGATCTGGCGGTGTTCACCAATCTCAGCCGCGACCATCTCGACTATCACGGCACGATGCAGGCCTACGGCGCGGCGAAGCGGCGCCTGTTCGAATGGCCCGGACTGTCGGCGGCGATCATCAATGCCGACGATGCGTTCGGCCGCACGCTGATCGCGACGGTGCCGGCGCGCGTGCGGCTGCTGCGCTACGCGATCGGGCGTAACGAGGCCGAAGTCGTCGCGCGCGATCTGCAATCCAGCGCGAACGGGCAGCGCTTCCACCTCAGCACGCCGTGGGGCGAGGGCGCCGTCGCGACCCGCCTGCTCGGCCGTTTCAACGTATCCAACCTGCTCGCCGTAGCGGCCTGCCTCGGCCTGCTCGGCGTTGCCTTCGCGAAGATCGTCGAGGCACTCGGCGCCCTGACTCCGGTCGCCGGACGCATGAGCCGTCTCGGCGGCGCCGGCGTGCAGCCGCTGATCGTGGTCGACTACGCGCATACGCCCGATGCCCTCGAACAGGCGCTGACGTCGCTGCGTGCGCACTCGGCCGGCCGCCTGATCTGCGTGTTCGGCTGCGGCGGCGAGCGCGATGCCGGCAAGCGCCCGCAGATGGGCGCGATCGCCGAGGCGCTGGCGGATCGCGTCATCATCACCGACGACAATCCGCGCGGCGAAGACGGCGATGTGATCGTCGAGCAGATCGTCGCCGGCCTCAAGCGGCCCGAGCGTGCGACGATCGAGCGCGACCGCGCGATCGCCATCGCGCAGGCGATCGAGTTCGCACAGCCCGGCGATATCGTGCTGATCGCCGGCAAAGGCCACGAGCCGTATCAGGAGATCGCCGGCGCGAAACGGCCGTTCGACGATATGACCATCGCGCAGCACGCACTGGAGCAGCGCGCATGCTGACCTTGCGCCTGGCCGACATCGCGCGCTGGACCGGCGGCCGCCTGCATGGCAGCGACGTGGCGATCGATGCCGTGTCGACCGACACGCGTACGCTCGGCAGCGGCGCGCTGTTCGTCGCGCTCGAGGGCGAGCGCTACGACGCGCACGATTTCGCCGCGACCGCGCGCGACCGCGGCGCCGCGGCCCTGCTGGTGATGCGCAAGCTGCCGCTCGATCTGCCGCAGGTCGTCGTCGCCGACAGCCTGATCTCGCTCGGCGAGATCGCGCGTCGCGCGAACCTGCAGCAGCGCGCGCGCATCATCGGCATCACCGGCTCCAACGGCAAGACGACGGTGAAGACCCTGCTGGCCTCGATCCTCGCCCGGCATGGCCGCACGCACGTCAATGCCGGCAACTTCAACAACGAAATCGGCCTGCCGCTGACCCTCCTCGCAATGCCGGCGGACAGCGAATACGCCGTGCTCGAAATGGGCGCCGGCAAGCCCGGCGACATCGCGTATCTCGCGCGCATCGCGCAGCCGGACATCGCCCTGGTCAACAACGTCGCGGCGGCGCATCTGGAGCGCATGGGGACGTTGCAGGGCGTCGCCGAGACCAAGGGCGCGATCTACCGCGCGCTGCCCGCCGATGGTGTCGCCGTGATCAATGCGGACGACGCTTTCGCCGAATATTTCGGCGTACTCGCCGCGCCGCGCCGCGTCCTCACGTTCGGACTTCTGCGCCGCGCCGACGTCAGCGCCGCGCTCGCGGTCGAAGGTGCGTTCGACGGCCATTTCCGTTTGCTGACGCCGATCGGAAACACCGAAGTCGCATTGCCGCTGCCGGGACGCCACAACGTGATGAATGCACTGGCCGCGAGCACGCTGGCGATGGCGCTCGGCGTGCCGCTGGCGGCGATCAAGGCAGGTCTGGAAGCGGCGCCGAATGTCGCCGGCCGCCTGCTGCGGCGGACGCATGCGAGCGGCGCCATCGTCATCGACGACAGCTACAACGCGAACCCGGGCTCGTTCGCCGCGGCGATCGCCACGCTGGCCGGCGAAGCGGGCGAGCGCGTGCTGGTGATGGGCGACATGGCCGAGCTCGGCACCGACGCCGGGAAGCTGCACGCCGAGATCGGTGCGCTGGCCAGGCGCAGCGGCATCCAGCGCCTGCGCGCCGTCGGGCGATTGAGTCGCGCGGCGGTGGACGCGTTCGGCAAGGGCGGCACGCACCATGCCGACCAGGCGGCGCTGATCGACGCGCTGCAGGGCGACCTGCACGGCGGGGTCGCCCTGCTCATCAAGGGTTCGCGCTCGTCGGCGATGGACCGTGTCGTGCACGCGCTGCTCGGCGCTGCCGACGACCAGGGAGGCGAGCGACATGCTGCTTGAACTCGCCGATCTGCTGAAGGGCTACGTCAGTGGCTTTCACCTGTTCCAGTACCTGACGTTCCGCACGATCATGAGCACGCTGACCTCGCTCGCGGTGTCGCTGCTCGCCGGTCCCGCGATCATCCGCAAGCTGGCCGAGCTCAAGGCCGGCCAGGTCATCCGCAGCGACGGTCCGCAATCGCACCTGAGCAAGGCCGGCACGCCGACCATGGGCGGCGCGCTGATCATCGCCGCGATCGCGGCGTCGACCCTGCTCTGGGCCGATCTGCACAACCGTTATGTCTGGCTCGTCCTGGCGGTGACGGTCGCGTTCGGCGCGATCGGTTTCTACGACGACTACAAGAAGCTCGTGCTGAAAGACAGCAAGGGTCTACCCGCGCGCTGGAAGTATTTCTGGCAATCGGTGTTCGGCCTCGGCGTCGCGCTGTTCCTGTATTTCACCGCCGACACGCCAGCGGCGACGACGTTCTATCTGCCGCTGATCAAGCAGGCGCAGGTGCCGCTCGGCTACGTCGCCGACGCGGCGGCGGGTTCGCCCTGGCTGACCGGCTTCGGAGCGCTCGCGTTCATCGCGCTGGCGTATTTCATCGTGGTCGGTTTCTCGAATGCGGTGAACCTCACCGACGGTCTCGACGGCCTCGCGATCATGCCGAGCGTACTGGTCGCGACGGCGCTCGGCGTGTTCGCGTATCTGGCCGGCATCAAGGTGTTCTCCGAATACCTCGGCATTCCGGCCATTCCCGGCGCCGGCGAGCTGGCGGTGTTCTGCAGCGCGCTGGCCGGTGCGGGCCTCGGCTTCCTCTGGTTCAACACGTATCCGGCGCAGGTGTTCATGGGCGACATCGGTGCGCTCGCGATCGGCGCCGCGCTCGGCTGCGTCGCGGTGATCGTGCGCCAGGAAATCGTGCTGCTGATCATGGGCGGCGTGTTCGTGATGGAGACGGTGTCGGTGATGCTGCAGGTGGCGAGTTTCAAGCTGACCGGCAAGCGCATCTTCCGCATGGCGCCGATCCACCATCACTTCGAACTGAAAGGTTGGCCGGAGCCGCGCGTGATCGTGCGCTTCTGGATCATCAGCGTGGTGCTGGTGCTGATTGGCCTGGCTACGTTGAAGGTGCGCTGATGAGCCGACGATTTGCCGTTACTCCCGACCTCTTCGCACGCTCCGCGCAGGGTTGCGCACGCAACGGCCGCGCGCGCGGCCGGTCGATCGCCTGCGCCGATCATCTTTCTACAGGAAGGCACTGATGCTCCTGTTCGGCTACAACAACAACGAGGAATCGCAGGCGACGCGGCGCGGCGATGCGCGCGGTCAGTACGATCTCGGCCTGATCCTCGCGGCGCTCGCGCTGGCGAGCCTCGGCGCGGTGATGGTCGCGTCGAGTTCGATCGCCGTCGCCGACGGCGAACACGCGGGCTCGTTCCACTATCTGATCCGGCACCTGGTGTTCCTCGCCATGGGCCTGGTGGCCTGCGTCATCGCGGCGCGCACCGAGCTTGCCTGGCTCGAACGCCGCGCCGGCGTGCTGCTGCTGGCCGGCATCGTGCTGCTGCTGCTCGTGTTCGTGCCGGTCATCGGCATCCGCGTCAACGGCGCACGACGCTGGATCCGACTCGGCTTCGTCGGCTTCCAGTCGGTCGAGGCGGTGAAGATCATCCTCGTCGTCTACATGGCGAGCTATCTGGTGCGCCATCGCGACAACGTGCAATCGAGCCTGTTCGGCGTGATCAAGCCGCTCGGCATCGCCGCGCTGCTGGTCGTCATGCTGCTGGCGCAGCCGGACTTCGGTTCGGCCACGCTGCTGATGGCGGTCACGCTCGGCATGGTCTGGCTCGGCGGTGCGCGTCTGCGCAACCTCGCCCTGCTCGGCGCGGCCGGCGTGCCGGTGCTGGCGTGGGCGGCGATGAGCCAGGACTATCGCGTCAAGCGTCTGACCTCGTTCCTCGATCCCTGGGCCGACCCGTTCAAGGACGGTTTCCAGCTGACCCAGGCGCTGATCGCGGTCGGTCGCGGCGAGTGGTTCGGCGTCGGCCTCGGCGCATCGGTGCAGAAACTGTTCTACCTGCCCGAAGCGCACACCGACTTCATCCTGGCCGTGATCGCCGAGGAACTCGGCCTCGCCGGCATCGTGGTCGTGCTCGGGCTGTTCGCCTGGCTGGTCGGGCGCGGCTTCGTGATCGGCCTGCGCGCGGTCGAACGCAACCTGCGTTTCGCCGGCTACTGCGCATTCGGCGTTTCGCTGATGATCGCGCTGCAGGCGCTGGTCTCGATCGGCGTGAACCTCGGCGTGCTGCCGACCAAGGGCCTGACACTGCCGCTGATCAGTTCGGGCGGTTCCAGCGTGATGATGACCTGCGCCGCGATCGGCGTGCTGATCCGCGTCAGCTACGAGGTCACGCGCGCCGAGAACGCGATGATGCAGGCGATCGCCGAGCGCCAGCTCGTCGACGTGCGCCAGCTGGTGGAGGCGCGCCGTTGAGTGCGAACCGCGCCAACGCGAATGCACCGGTGATGATCATGGCCGGCGGCACCGGCGGGCATATCTTTCCCGGGCTCGCCGTCGCGGCCGAGCTCGCCGCGCGCAAGGTTCCGGTGATCTGGCTCGGGGCGAAGGGCGGCCTGGAGCTGCGCCTGGTGCCGCAACACGATATCCCGATGGAAACACTGTCGATCGGCGGCGTGCGCGGCAAGGGCGTGCTGACTGCATTGCGCACGCCGTTCCGCCTGCTCGGCTCGATCGTCACCGCGCGCGCCGTCATCCGCCGGCATGCGCCGCGCTGCGTGCTGTCGATGGGCGGCTACGTCGCCGCACCCGGCGGCTTCGCTGCCTGGCTCGCGCGGCTGCCGCTGGTCGTGCACGAGCAGAACCGCATTCCGGGCGTCACCAACAAACTGCTGGCGCGCCTCGCGCAGCGCGTACTGGTCGGCTTCGCCGATGCGTTTCCGAATGCGGAATGGGTCGGCAATCCGGTCCGCGCCGAAATCGCCGCACTGGCGCCGCCGGCCGAACGCTACGCGAAGCGCGAAGGCCCGCTGCGCCTGCTCGTGCTCGGCGGCAGCCAGGGCGCGGCCAGTCTGAATACGCAGTTGCCGGAGATGCTGCGCCGGCGCGGCACGCGCATGTCTGTGATGGTGCGCCATCAGTGCGGTGCGAACCATGTCGACAAGACGCGCGCGGCCTATCTGGCGGCCGGCGTCGAAGCCGACGTGATCGCCTTTGTCGACGACATGGCCGCGGCGTATGCCTGGGCCGACCTCGCGATCTGCCGCGCCGGCGCGCTGACCCTGGCCGAACTTGCCGCCGCCGGAGTGCCGTCGCTGCTGGTGCCGTACCCGCATGCGGTCGACGATCATCAGACGAAGAATGCGCAGGCGATGGTCGCCGCCGGTGCGGCGCGCCTGGTCGGCGAGGGCGACGAATTCCTGCGCCGCCTCGGCAGCACGTTCGCCGAAGTGGCCGATCGCGCGCGCCTCGTCACGATGGCGAGCGCGGCGCGCAGCCTGGCCAAACCGGACGCGGCGCGGCGCATCGCCGATATCTGTCTCGAGGCGGGCGCATGACTCCGGGCCGCCTCGCTCGCTACGGCGACATCATGCAGGACTTCCGCCGCGTGCATTTCGTCGGTGTCGGCGGCGTCGGCATGAGCGGCATCGCCGAAGTGCTGTGCAATCTCGGCTACTCGGTATCCGGTTCGGACAAGGCCGACAACGCGACGACGCGGCGGCTGGCCGCGCTCGGTGCGCGCATCGATCGCGGCCACGACGCGGCGCATGTCGCGCAAGCCGACGTACTCGTCGTGTCGAGTGCGATCCGGCCGGACAATCCAGAACTGCTGGCCGCGCGCGCACGCCGCATTCCGGTGGTGCCGCGCGCGGAAATGCTCGGCGAGCTGATGCGCTTCCGCCGCGGCATCGCGGTCGCCGGCACGCACGGCAAGACGACGACCACCAGCCTCACCGCGAGCGTGCTCGCCGAGGCCGGGCTCGATCCGACGTTCGTCATCGGCGGCCAGCTGATCGCCGCCGGCGCCAATGCGCGCCTCGGCACCGGCGAATACCTGGTCGCCGAAGCCGACGAGTCGGACGGTTCGTTCCTGCTGCTGTCGCCGGTGATCGCGATCGTCACCAACATCGATGCCGATCATCTGGAGAACTACGGCGGCGACTTCGAACGCGTCAAGAAGGCGTTCGGCGACTTCCTGCACCGGCTGCCGTTCTACGGTGTCGCCGTGCTCTGCGTCGATGACGACGAGGTCGCCTTGCTCGCGCGCGAGACGACGCGTCGCGTGCTCACCTACGGCATCGACAGCGCAGCCGATGTGCGCGCGTCGGACCTGCGCCAGCGCGGAAGCTGCACCGAGTTCGACCTGCACCTGCCCGATGGCGCCGCCGTGGTGCGGGTGAGCTTGAATCTGCCGGGCCGCCACAACGTGCTGAACGCGCTGGCCGCCTGTGCGGTCGGCTGGCAGCTCGGCGTCGCTCCGCAAGCGATGCAGAGCGCGCTGGCGAAATTCGAGGGCGTCGGCCGGCGTTTCCAGCTGCGCGGCGAACTCGTGCTGGACGAAGGCATGGCGCTGCTGGTCGACGACTATGGCCATCATCCGCGCGAACTCGCGGCGGTTTTCGCAGCCGCGCGCGCAGGCTGGCCCGAGCGCCGCCTCGTCGTCGCGTTCCAGCCGCATCGCTATTCGCGCACGCGCGACCTGCTCGACGATTTCGCCAATGTACTGGCCGAGGTCGACGTGCTCGTGCTGACCGAGGTCTATCCCGCCGGCGAAGCGCCGATCGCGAATGCGGACGGCCGCGCGCTCGCGCGTGCCGTGCGCGCGCGCGGCAAGGTCGATCCGGTCCTCATCGAACACCCGCGGGATCTGCAGGCCGCGTTGCCGTCGCTGCTCAAAGACGGCGATCTGCTGCTGCTGCTCGGCGCGGGCGACATCGGCGCCGCAGCGAACGAATTGACGGCACGCGGCCATTTGCGCACGGAGACGCACCACCCATGAGGATCAACGACGCCAGGGAATTCGGTCGGGTTGCGGTGGTCATGGGCGGCGAATCGGCCGAGCGCGCGGTGTCGCTCGACTCCGGCCGCAACGTGCTCGCCGCGCTGCGCGCGAAGGGCGTCGATGCGCACGCGGTCGACGGCATCCCCGCCTTGCTCGACAGCCTGCGCGCCGGCCACTACGCGCGCGTGTTCAACATCCTGCATGGCCAGCACGGCGGCGGCGAAGATGGCGTGCTGCAGGGTGCGCTGGAATCGCTGCATGTGCCGTACACCGGTTCGGGCGTGCTCGGTTCGGCGTTGTCGATGGACAAGGTGCGCACCAAGCAGGTCTGGATCGCCGAAGGCCTGCCGACGCCGCGCTTCGTCGCCCTGCGCAAGGGCCGCGGCGGACTCGACGTGCACGCGGCGGCCGCGCAGATCGGCCTGCCGGTGATCGTGAAGCCGGCCAGCGAAGGCTCCAGCGTCGGCGTCACTCGCGTGTTCCGCGAGGCCGACCTCGACGCCGCGGCGGAACTCGCCGCGCGTTACCCCGGCGATCTGCTGGTCGAGGAAATGATCGAGGGCGACGAGCTGACCGTCGCGGTGCTCGCGCGCGACGTGCTGCCGTCGATCCGCATCGTGCCGAAGGGCGCGTTCTACGACTACCACGCGAAATACGTCGCCGAGGACACGCAGTATCTCTGTCCGGGTCTCGACGGCGATGCGGAAGCGGAGCTGCGCGCACTCGCGCTCGCGGCGTTCGATGCGGCCGGCTGCACGGGCTGGGGCCGCGTCGACGTGATGCGCGATCGCAGCGGGCGCAACTTCCTGCTCGAAGTGAATACCGCGCCGGGCATGACCAGCCACTCGCTGGTGCCGAAGGCCGCCGCCACCGTCGGCATCGATTTCCAGACGTTGTGCTGGCGCATTCTCGAGAGTTCGTTCGCCGGGGAGCGCGCATGAAGAGCGGCTTCCTGCTCAAGCTGCTCGCCTGGGGCATCGCGCTGACCCTGGTCGCGCTGCCGATCGTCGGCGTGCTGAACGGCTGGTTCGCAAGCGACCGCTGGCCGGTCGCCAGGCTCGGCGTGCGCGCCGAATTCAATCATGTCAGCGCCGAGCAGATCCGCGCCGCGGCGCAGCCGCTGCTCGGCGACGGCTTCTTCGCGGTGAAGCTGCACGAAGTGCGCGCCGCCGTGGCCAAGCTGCCCTGGGTCGAGCGCGTCGAAGCGCGCAAGCGCTGGCCCGATGCGATCGAGCTGGTCGTGTTCGAGCAGCAGCCGTACGCGCGCTGGGGCGAAGACCGCCTGGTCAACCGGCGCGGCGAGATCTTCACCGTCGCCGGCGCGACCGGCCTGCAGGGCTTGCCGCGGCTGGCCGGGCCGGACGATCGGCTGGCCGACGTGCTGCAGTTCTACGCCGACTGCCTGAAGGAATTCACCGGCAGCGGCCTGGTCATCGATGCGGTCACCTTGTCGCCGCGCGGCGGCTGGAAGCTCGATCTCGCTTCCGGCGCCGAGATCGAACTGGGCCGCGAAGACGCACGGCCGCGCCTGAAGCGATTCCTCGACGTGTGGCCGCGCCTCGCCGGCGCGCACGCGGGACCGCCCGCGTACGTCGACCTGCGTTACGAAAACGGCTTCGCGATGCGCTGGCCGGAGAGTGCGCCGTCCGCAGCGCCAGCGGCGACCGCGACGACGCCGCCGCGGCACGCGGCAACAGGGAACGAAGCGTGGGGAATCGGCAAGGCCGCTCTCGCGAAAGTCTCTGCGCTGTTCTCGCTGCCGATTCCCCATTCCCCATTCCCGGCCCCGACATGAATCGCAAGAGCGAAAAAAACCTGATCGTCGGCCTCGATGTCGGCACTTCGAAGATCGTCGCGATCGTCGGCGAGCACACGCCCGGGGAAGCGGTCGAGATCATCGGCATCGGCTCGCATCCGGCGCATGGGCTCAAGCGCGGGGTCGTCGTCGACATCGACTCCACCGTGCATTCGATCCAGCGCGCGATCGAGGAAGCCGAACTGATGGCCGGCTGCCAGATCCGCTCGGTCTACGCCTCGATCGCCGGCAGCCACATCAAGGACGAGAACTCGCACGGCACCGCGCCCATCCGCGACCGCGAGGTCAGCGCGGCCGATCTCGAAGCGGTGCTGACCTCGGCCTGCGCGATCGCGATCCCGGCCGACCGCAGCGTGCTCTACCGCGAGCCGCAGGAATATCTGATCGACGGCCAGGAAGGCATCCGCCATCCGGTCGGCATGTCCGGCGTGCGCCTGGAAGCGAACGTGCACCTGGTCACCGGTGCGGCCAGCGCGATCCAGAACATCACCAAATGCATCAATCGCTGCGGCCTGCAGGTGGACGAGCTGCTGCCGGCGGCGGTCGCCTCCGCGCGGGCGGTGCTGACCGAGGACGAACGCGAGCTCGGCGTCTGCATGGTCGACATCGGTGCCGGCACCACCGATATCGCGATCTTCACCGGCGGTGCGCTGCGCCACACCACGTCGCTGGCGATCGGCGGCGACCAGGTGACCAGCGACATCGCGCATCTGATGCGTACGCCGACGGCGCACGCGGAAGAACTGAAGGTTCGCTACGCCTGCGCGCTCGCGCAACTCGCGCATGCGGAAGAAACCATCCAGGTACCGAGCGTCGGCGACCGTCCGCCGCGCCGACTCGCGCGGCAGAACCTCGCCGAAGCGGTGCAGCCGCGCTACGAGGAAATCTTCGAGATGGTGCAGGCGGACCTGCGCCGCAGCGGCCGCGAGGAACTCGTGCGCGCCGGCATCGTGCTGACCGGCGGCGCCGCGCGCATGGAAGGCGCGCTCGACCTTGCCGAAGAGCTGTTCCACATGCCGGTGCGGCTGGGTACGCCGCAGCACGTCAGCGGTCTGGCCGACGTCGTCGCCAATCCGCTGCAGTCGACCGGTGTCGGCCTGCTCATCTACGGCAGCCGTCGCGACGGTGCGCGCAATGCGCCGTCGGGCGGTGCGTCGGCGGTGGGGGGGCTGTGGAACCGGGTCTCCACCTGGTTCAAAGGCGAATTTTGATCGGCCTCTCTCGAAACGGGAGCGGACGAAACATCCGTTGGGCAGGGAGCACAGCGGAGCGGCCGAAACGGTCGCGGGACGTCGGCACGCCAGCCGGGGTCGGACGAGCCGGACCGGGACGGTCACGGACTCGGGAACGATAAAAGAGATCAGTAGTCCACTTTGCGGAGGATGGGAAAATGTTCGAATTCGTTGAAAAAATGGCGCCGAACGCGGTCATCAAGGTCGTCGGTGTCGGCGGCGGCGGCGGCAACGCGGTCAGCCACATGGTCCAGGCCGGTGTCGAAGGCGTGGACTTCGTATGCGCGAACACCGATGCGCAGGCGCTCAAGAGCAGCGGGGCGAAATTCACCCTGCAGCTTGGCGCGAACGTCACCAAGGGCCTCGGCGCGGGCGCCAATCCCGAAGTCGGCCGTCAGGCCGCACTGGAGGATCGCGAGCGCATCGTCGAGCTGCTGACCGGGGCCGACATGGCCTTCATCACCTGCGGCATGGGCGGCGGCACCGGCACGGGCGCCGCGCCCGTGGTGGCGCAGCTCGCCAAGGAAATGGGCATCCTCACCGTCGCCGTGGTGACCAAGCCGTTTCCGTTCGAAGGCCGCCGGCGCATGCAGGTCGCGCTGAAGGGCATCGAGGATCTCGGCCAGTACTGCGATTCGCTGATCACCGTGCCGAACGAGAAGTTGCTCACCGTGCTCGGCCGCGACGTCACCCTGCTGAGCGCCTTCAAGCAGGCCAACGACGTGCTGCTCGGCGCCGTGCAGGGCATTGCCGACCTGATCACCCGTCCGGGCCTGATCAACGTCGACTTCGCCGACGTGCGCACGGTCATGTCCGAGATGGGCATGGCGATGATGGGCACCGGCACCGCCCGCGGCGACGACCGCGCGGTCGCGGCCGCCGAGGCGGCGATCAACAACCCGCTGCTCGACGACGTCAACCTCGCCGGCGCCTGCGGCATCCTGGTCAACGTCACGGCCGGCACCAACCTGACGATGCGCGAGTTCGACGACATCGGCCAGGTCATCCACGAGTTCGCCAGTGAAGACGCGACGGTGGTGGTCGGTACGGCGCTCGATCCGGAGCTCAAGGACGATGTGCGCGTGACCGTTGTCGCGACCGGCCTGAATCGCGCAGTCGCGCGCCAGCCGATTCGCGATCGCGAACGCGACGTGGCACCGGTCTCGCGGCCGCCGATGCGCGTTGTACGCAACGCGACGACGGGCGAAGTCGACTATCTCGGTATTCCGGGTCAGCCGATGCGCGCGACGGCGCTCGATCATGGCGTCGCTGCGGCACCGGAAGCGCCGGGCGACTATTTGGACATTCCGGCATTTCTGCGCCGGCAGGCCGATTGATGCGTTGACCTTCCCGTCCTGAACAACGCGCCGTTCGCTGTCATCGGCGAACGTCGACGCCGCTGGGCGACCGCTGGAAAGCGTGTCGCCAAGCCATTCTCCGCTGTCACGTGGCGTCGTGACGGCGGTTGTCGTCGACGCTGAAGATGACCGAAGTCGGGTGCGCAACGAAGCCGCGGAGTGTTGCGGAAGCGCAACACTCTGTGGGTTCCATACATCGCTTAACTTTTCTCCATAAACACGCTGTGTTAGTCTCGTCCGCGTTTTGTCAGCCCTGCCCCAGGGGTTACCCCATAAAAATGATCAGACAACGCACGCTCAAAAACGTCATCAGAGCGACGGGCGTGGGTCTCCACACGGGCGACAAGGTCTACATGACCCTTCGTCCGGCGGCCGTGGACACGGGCATCGTGTTCCGCCGAGTGGACTTGAACCCACCCGTCGAGATTCGTTCCAGCTGCAACAACGTCGGCGACACTCGCCTCTCGACCACGCTGGTCAAGGGCGACGTGCGCATTGCGACGATCGAGCATCTGCTTTCCGCGATGGCCGGTCTCGGCATCGACAACGCCTATGTCGACCTGTCGGCGCCTGAAGTGCCGATCATGGATGGCAGCTCCGGCCCGTTCGTGTTCCTGCTGCAGTCGGCGGGTATCGAAGAGCAGGCCAAGGCGAAGCGGTTCATCCGCATCAAGAAATCGATCACCGTCCGCGACGGCGACAAGTGGGCCCGCTTCGAGCCGTTCGACGGCTTCAAGGTCGGCTTCTCGATCGATTTCAACCATCCGATGTTCACCAAGCGCTCCTCGACCAGCGAGATCGATTTTTCGACCACCTCGTTCGTCAAGGAAGTCAGCCGTGCGCGTACGTTCGGCTTCATGCGCGACATCGAAATGCTGCGCGAGAAGAACCTCGCGCTCGGCGGTTCGATGGACAACGCGATCGTGCTGGACGACTACCGCGTGCTGAACGAAGATGGCCTGCGCTACGAAGACGAGTTCGTCAAGCACAAGATCCTCGATGCGATCGGGGATCTCTATCTGCTCGGACACAGTCTCATCGGCGCGTTCTACGGCTACAAGTCGGGCCATGAACTCAACAACAAGCTGCTGCGTACGCTGATCGCGGACGCGGCGGCGTGGCAGGAGGTCAGCTTCGAGGACGAACGCGAAGCACCGATCTCCTACGCGCATCCGGCACAGGCGGTATAGGGACTTTCGATCGAGCAACAAGCCGGCGCAGGAAGCGCGCCGGCCTTCCGCATCCGCCAAGGCAGCCTCTGCCGCGGCGGCTGAGGCGAATGACCCAGTCATTCGGCCGGCCACGGCACGACGCCCGGCCCATAAGAAGAAAAACGGCTTTCGCCAGAAGGCCCGCTGTCGGGGAAACAGGAGCCGCCCCGGTTCCTGATCGTGATCTAGTCAGACTCATCGGCGATGGACGCCAGATGCAAATAAAGGGCTCGGAGTTCCGGGTCTGAGAGGGTATTCGCTGTCGCTCGCAAATGGCGGGCGGTGGCGGCGGAAAGCGGTTTCGGCTTTGTCGGTTCCGGGGGAACGGTCGGCAGGGGCGCCACTTTCACGGTGAAGCGTTCGACGGCATCGCCCAGCGCGGTGCGGGCTTCGGCCAGCAGGGCTGCCTGATACAGCCTCAGCCGGCTTGCCCATGTCGGGCTCGACGCCAGGAAGACGACGCGTCCGTCACGGACGTCCGCGAGACGTGTCTCGCGTGCGACTGCGGCGGGCAACAGATGGCGCAAACGTCCATCCAGCGCATCCAGCGCGCGCGCGCGATCCGCGAGCGCGTCGAGTGCGATGTACTCCGAAGCAGGCTTGGGGCCGGTGGCGGAGGCCTGGAGTGGGTTGCGACGTGGCGACATGGCGAAAACGACAACGGCGAGCCAGATGAACATCATTATCGTCCGCAATGCACGCTCGGCACCACGCCGTATCGATCTCGATGGCCGGCGTGGCCGCGCGATCGCGCTGGCAGCGATCTCCGGCTGCGCCTTGTTCTTCGTCGCGCTGGGTGTCGCCGCGACGATGCTGGTCAGCGGGATACAGGGCCGCGGCATGCGCGAACTGTCCGACCTGCGCGCCAACCTCGTCCGCCAGCGCGAGCAGCTGGCCAACCTCGACAACGACTCGCATCGCAATCTCGATGCGCTGGCCTTGCAGCTCGGCCAGCTGCAGGCGCAGGCGACGCGCCTGAATGCGCTCGGCGATCGACTCACCCAGGTCGGCAAGCTGGATGATGGCGAGTTCGATTTCGCCGCCGCACCGGCGATGGGCGGTCCGGAGGATCCCTCCCCGAGCATCGCGACGTCGCTGCCGATCCAGAACGGCATCGACGGCCTGCGCGCGGAGTTCGACCGCCAGGAAGCGCAGCTCGACGTGCTGGAGAACCTGTTGCGCGATCGCAAGATCGACAATGCGCTGCTGCCGAGCGGCATGCCGGTCGCGCAGGGTTACATGTCGTCCGGTTTCGGCGAACGCAGCGATCCGCTCGACGGCCACGCCGGTATCCATCTCGGCCTCGATTTCGCCGCGCCGATCGGCACCGACATCACCGCCGTCGCCGATGGCGTAGTGACCTGGTCCGGCCAGCGCCCCGGCTACGGCAACGTCGTCGAGATCGACCATGGCAACGGCTACATGACGCGCTACGCACACAACTCCGCCAACCTCGCCGAGGTCGGCACGCGCGTGCACGAGGGCCAGATCATCGCCCGCGTCGGCTCGACCGGCCGTTCCACCGGCGCGCACTGCCATTTCGAAGTCTGGTTGAACGGCAAGCCGGTCAACCCGATGGTCTACGTCAAGTCGACCCGGGTCAGCCACGCCTGAAACCCGCCGCAGCGGCGCCGCGCAGGCCGCCGCCGGCGCGCGGCGCCCTTGAAAGCAGGGCGCCAGTCACAAACTCGCTTTGTATTGGGCCGGGCACGCCGTATCATCCGCGGTCCCGTCGTGGCCGGCCGCGGGGCCGGTCCGTCCGGCCATTCCGTCTGCAGCAACGGCCGCGCCGGCGTGAATGCCATGCCAGCGCGGCGTTTCGTATTCCCAATCGAAGACCACCATGCTCAACAGTTTCCTGACGCGCATTTTCGGCAGCCGCAATGAACGCGTGCTGCGCCAGCTCGGCAAGTCGGTGGCGCAGATCAATGCGCTGGAACCGCAGTTCCAGGCCCTTTCGGACGCCGAACTGCGCGCCAAGACCGACGAATTCAAGAAGCGCCTGGCCGATGGCGCGACGCTCGACAGCCTGCTGCCCGAGGCATTCGCCACGGTGCGCGAAGGATCGCGCCGCGTGCTCGGCCTGCGTCACTACGACGTGCAGCTGATCGGCGGCATGGTCCTGCACAGCGGCAAGATCGCCGAGATGCGCACGGGCGAGGGCAAGACCCTGGTCGGCACGCTGCCGGTGTATCTGAACGCGCTGGAAGGCAAGGGCGTCCACGTCATCACCGTCAACGACTACCTGGCCAAGCGCGACTCGGCCTGGATGGGCAAGCTCTACACCTTCCTCGGCATGAGCGTCGGCGTGGTCTATCCGAACATGGATCACGGCGACAAGCGCGGCGCGTATGCCGCCGACATCACCTACGGCACCAACAACGAATTCGGCTTCGACTACCTGCGCGACAACATGGCGCTGTCGAAAGAGCAGCGCTACCAGCGCGGCCTCAACTACGCGATCGTCGACGAGGTCGACTCGATCCTGATCGACGAGGCGCGCACGCCGCTGATCATTTCCGGTCCGTCCGACGAATCGCCGCAGTTGTACGTGAAGGTCAATCGCATCGTGCCGCGGATGACGCGCCAGGCGAAGGAAACCCAGCCGGGCGAGCCGCCGGAGCCGGGCGACTACTACGTCGACGAGAAGCAGAAGCAGGTGCACATGTCCGAAGAGGGCATGCAGCACGCCGAAGACCTGCTGCGCGAGGCCGGCATCATCGGCGAGGACGAGGGCCTCTACGATTCGCAGCACATCTCCGTCGTGCACCACCTCAATGCGGCGCTGCGCGCGAACGCGATCTATCAGCGCGATGTCGACTACATCGTGCGCGACGGCGAGGTCATCATCGTCGACGAGTTCACCGGGCGCACCCTGCAGGGCCGGCGCTGGTCGGACGGCCTGCATCAGGCGGTCGAGGCGAAGGAAGGCGTGCCGATCCAGCGCGAGAACCAGACGCTGGCGTCGATCACCTTCCAGAACCTGTTCCGCATGTACAAGAAGCTGTCCGGCATGACCGGCACGGCGGATACTGAAGCCTACGAATTCCAGTCGATCTACGGGCTCGAGGTGGTGGTGATCCCGACGCATCGGCCGATGGTGCGCAAGGACGAGGCCGACGTGGTCTTCCTCAAGGCCGATCCAAAGTACGATGCGATCGTCGAGGACATCAAGGAAAGCTACGAGCGTGGACAGCCGGTGCTGGTCGGCACGGCATCGATCGAGATGTCCGAACTGCTCGACGGACTGCTGCAGAAGCACGGCGTGCCGCACGAGGTGCTGAACGCGAAACAGCACGAGCGCGAAGCGCACATCGTCGCGCAGGCGGGCCGTCCGAAGGCGATCACGATCGCGACGAACATGGCCGGCCGCGGCACCGACATCGTGCTCGGCGGCAGCCTCGAAGCCGAGTTGCAGGCATTGCCGGAAGACGCCTCGCAGGCTGAGCGCGAGCGCGTCAAGGCCGAGTGGCAGCAGCGCCACGACGAAGTCATCGCGCTCGGCGGCCTGCGCATCGTCGGCACCGAACGGCATGAATCGCGCCGCATCGACAACCAGCTGCGCGGCCGTTCCGGCCGCCAGGGCGACCCGGGTTCGAGCCGCTTCTACCTGTCGCTGGAAGACAACCTGATCCGCATCTTCATGGGCGAGGGCGTTGCGCGCCTGATGCGCATGTTCGGCATGAAGGAAGACGACGCGATCCAGGACAAGATGGTCAGCCGCCAGATCGAGAAGGCGCAGCGCAAGGTCGAGGCGCACAACTTCGACATCCGCAAGCACCTGCTCGAATTCGACGACACCGCGAACGACCAGCGCAAGGTGATCTACCAGCAGCGCAACGAGCTGCTCGACAGCGACA
>DASWPR010000278.1:0-2916 GCA_036398455.1 Dokdonella sp. | reverse complement strand
AGCGATCTCGCCAACGTCCCCGTCACCGGGGCCAACGGCGCGACCCAGATCGTCGGCGGCATCGCCACGATCGGCCGTTCCTATGCCCCGACCGTGGTGTCGCACTACAACATCGCGCCGGTGGTCAACGTGTTCGCCACCACCAACGGCCGCGACCTCGGCGCGGTGGCGGGCGACATCAACCGCGTGCTCAAGGACATGAAGGCGAAGGTCCCCAAGGGCACCACCGTCGTCCTGCGCGGGCAATATGCGACGATGAACAGCGCGTTCTCCGGCCTCGCCTTCGGCCTGATCGGCGCGATCGTGCTGATCTACCTGCGGATCGTCGTGAACTTCCAGTCGTGGCTCGATCCATTCGTCATCATCACCGCGCTGCCCGGCGCGCTCGCCGGCATCGTGTGGATGCTGTTCGCCACCGGCACCACTTTGTCGGTGCCGTCGCTGACCGGCGCGATCATGTGCATGGGCGTGGCGACCGCCAACAGCGTGCTGGTGATCAGCTTCGCGCGCGAGCGCCTCGATGCGATCGGCGACGCGACCGCCGCCGCGATCGAGGCCGGCATGGTGCGCTGCCGCCCGGTCGTGATGACCGCGCTCGCGATGATGATCGGCATGGTGCCGATGTCGCTCGGTCTCGGCGAAGGCGGCGAGCAGAATGCGCCGCTCGGCCGCGCGGTGATCGGCGGCCTGATCTTCGCGACCATTTCCACGCTCATCTTCGTCCCCGTCGTTTTCAGCATCGTGCATCGGAAGTACGGCCAGAAGCATGCGCCGCATCCGGTCGTTGGAGGTCTCCATGTCGCATGAAATCACCGCCCCGAACGTATCGCGCACGAAACTGCGCGTCGCCGGCATCGTCGCGGCCCTGGTGGTCGCCGGCGTCGTCGTCATCGGCCTGGTCACGCGCGCTTCCGGCGAAGCGCAGCTGAAGGACTGGACCAGCGAGCAGGCCATTCCGACGGTCGCGCTGATCACGCCCGCCGGTAACGGCAAGGGCGGCACGCTCGACCTGCCCGGACGCCTCGAAGCCTATTCGCGCGCACCGCTGTATGCGCGCGTCAGCGGCTACCTGAAGAGCTGGACGGCCGATATCGGCACGCCGGTGAAGGCCGGCCAGCTGCTCGCCGAGATCGAAACGCCGGACCTCGACCAGCAGCTGCTGCAGGCCAAGGCGGATCTCGCCAGCGCGCAGGCGAATGCGGCCCTCGCTTCGACCACCGCGAAACGCTGGCAGGCGATGCAGGGCACCGATTCGGTATCCAGGCAGGAAGTCGACGAGAAGACCGGCGACTTCAACACCAAGCAGGCGCTGGTGAAGGCGGCCCAGGCGAATGTCGACCGCGTACAGGCGCAGAAAGGCTTCACGCGCATCGTCGCGCCGTTCGACGGCGTCGTCACCGCGCGCGATACCGACATCGGCGCACTGATCAACGTCGGCGGCGGCGTCGGCCAGGAACTGTTCGTGGTGTCCGATACGAAGAAGCTGCGCGTCTACGTGAACGTGCCGCAGAACTACGTTCCGTCCATTCCGGCGGGCACCAAGGCGGCCATCACGGTGCCCGAGCACGCGAACAAGACGTACAGCGCAACCGTCGAAAGCTCCTCGCAGTCGGTCAACGTCGCCTCCGGCAGCACCTTGATGCAGCTCGGCGTCGACAATGCCAACGGCGAACTGCTGCCGGGCGGCTTCGCCAATGTCAGCCTCGATCTGCCGCGCAATGCGACCTCGCTCAGCATTCCGGCGAGTGCGCTGATGTTCAACAAGTCCGGCTTGCACGTCGCCACCGTCGGAGCCGGCAACAAGGTCGTGTTGAAGGACGTCCAGATCGGCCGCGATCTCGGCAAGACGATCGAACTCTCGTCCGGCCTCGACGCCGCGGACCGCGTGATCGACAGTCCGCCGGACGGCGTCGCCGACGGCGACCTCGTGCGTATTGCCGAAACGGCGCCGAAGCCCGCCGCCGAAGCAGGGAAGGGCGACCATGCCAAGAAAGGCTGATCTCGCGCTGGTCGCGGCGGTCGCGCTCGCCCTCGCGGGCTGCTCGTTCGCGCCGACGCTGAAAGTCCCCGAAGTTCCGGTCGCGCAGAGCTACAAGGAAGAGGCGCCGTGGACGAAAGCCGAGCCGGCCGACCAGATCAAGCGCGATGCCTGGTGGACGCTGTACGGCGACGCCGGGTTGAACGACCTGCAGACGCGGCTCATCGCCGGCAGCCCCGATCTCGCCGCCGCACTCGCGCGCTATCAGCAGTCGCAGGCGATTGCCGACAAGCTGCATTCCGGCCTGTTCCCGACCTTGGCCGGCGTCGCGAGCTCGGAGCGCGATCGTCAGTCGCACGCCAAGCCGCTGCGCGTGCTCGGTCCGAATTCGCCGGACAACTACGGCTCCTACACGCTCGGCGCCCAGCTCGACTATGAAGTCGACCTGTGGGGCCGCGTGCGCAACCAGGTGGCCGCCGGCAATGCGAGCGCAGCCGCCGCAGCGGCCGATCTCGAATCGGCACGCCTCAGCCTGCAGGCACAGCTCGCCGACGACTACATCGTGCTGCGCGGACTCGATCGCGAGACGGCGCTGCTGAACGACACGGTCACCGCCTACCAGAAGGCGCTCGAACTGACCCAGGCGCGGCACGCCGGCGGCATCGCCTCCGGGCTCGACGTCGCGCGTGCGCAGACGCAGATCGACAGCGCACGTTCGCAAGTGGCGCAGACGCTGGCGCAGCGCGCGCTCGCCGAACATGCGATTGCGGCACTGATCGGCGAGTCGGCTTCGTCGTTCTCGCTGGCCGCGCGCACCGACGAACTCGAGCTGGTGCAGGCGCCGGTCGGCATGCCGTCGACCTTGCTGCAGCGGCGCCCGGATATCGCCGCTGCGCAGCGGCGTGTCGAAGCAGCAAATGCAAACATTGGTGTCACGC
>DASWPR010000277.1:0-3558 GCA_036398455.1 Dokdonella sp. | reverse complement strand
CCGGCGTTACGTTGAACGCCGCGGAAAACGACGGCAGCAGCGGCTGCACACAATAAAGGAGCGAGAACGTGGCGTAGCCGGCGAACAGCAGCGCGATGCTGGCGCGCCAGTACGCGCGTGTGCCGCGTTCGAGATAGGGGATGTCGGGCACGGCGGAAGCGGGTTGCAAAGGACAAAAAGGGAGTTAAGGATACGCTGAAAAAAGGCGGCACGGGTCGCTGGAGCGCGCTGCGGGCCGCGGCCGCGGCGGGACCACGACGCAGCCATGACCCAACCATGACCCACCCACGACCCACCCAGGCGCCGTGCCCGGCCCCCTTTCACCGCATCGACAAACCCCGGCTACCCGTGCGCGGCTGCATCGCTCTCGGGTGGGGACGGATGCACGATTTGTTCATCCGTCGGCAGCGCGGACTCGTCCCAGCCGCCGCCCAGCGCCTTGATCAGCGCCACGCTCGCGGCCATGCGCCGGCGCGCGATCGTTACGGCATCGCGTTCATTGGTGAGCGCGGTGGTTTGCGCGACCACCACGTCGAGATAGGTGATCGCGCCGTTCCTGTAGCGGTCCGATACGACCGCCAGCGCACGTTGCGCGGCTGTCACCGCGTCGTCCTGCGCGCTCGCTTCCTGTTCGAGCACGCGCAGCGCGGCGAGATTGTCCTCGACCTGGCCGAAGGCGGTCAGCACGGTCTGCCGGTATTGCGCGACGCTTTCGTCGTAGTGCGCGCGGGCCTGTTCCTTGACGGAGGCGCGTCCGCCGAAGTCGAGCAGCGTTCCTGCCAACGTCGGCCCGAGCGACCACAGCCGGCTCGGCGCCAGCAGCCATTGGCTGTAGTTGGTCGCTTCGAGGCCGCCCGTCACGGACAAAACGAGGTTCGGGAAAAACGCCGCCGTCGCCACGCCGATCTGCGCGTTCATCCCGGCGACGCGCCGTTCCGCCGCCGCAATGTCGGGACGGCGTTCGAGCAGCGCGGACGGCACGCCCGCCGCCGCGACGACCGGCACCGCCGCGAGCGGCGCAACCGGCAGCGCAAACGTGGAAGGCGGCTGGCCGATCAGGATCGCGATCGCGTGTTCGAGCTGCGCGCGCTGCACGCCGAGGTCGAGCGCTTGGGCCTGGGTGGTTTTCAGTTGTGTCTGCGCCTGCGCGACATCGGCGTCCGTGGCGATGCCGCCGGTATAGCGGTGCTGCGTCAGCTCCAGCGCTTGCCTATAGGCCGCGATCGTGTCGTCGAGCAGTTGGCGCTCCTGATCGAGTCCGCGCAGCTCGAAGTAGTCGGTGGCGAGTTCGGCCTGCATCGACAGCAGCGCGGCTTGTGTGTCGGCGGCGCTTGCCTGCGCTTCGGCTTTCGCGCCTTCGACACTGCGCGACACGCGGCCCCACAGGTCGGGTTCCCACGACGCATCGGCTTGCACGAGGTAGTCGTTCAGCGTGAGACCCGCAGTCGATTTGTGCAGCACGTTCTCCGATGAACGCGCGCGCGAATAGGCGCCGGTCGCGCTGACCAGCGGGAAGAAACTCGAGCGATATTGCGCGACGGTGGCACGGGCGGCGCGAAAGCGTGCTTCGGCGGCCTGCACGTTCTGGTTCGCGCTCGCGACCTGCTGTTCGAGCGCGTCGAGCGACGGATCCGCGTAGACGCTCCACCACGCGCCGCGTGCGAAAGTGTCGGCGGGTTGCGCGGGTTTCCAGCCGGTGCCGTCGAGTTCCTTGTAGGTGGCGGCGGTGGTCGCGGTCGGCTTCACGTAGTCGGGGCCGACGGTGCACGCAGTGAGTGCGCACGCGCTTGCGAGTGTCAAGGCGCACGCATGCAGCGAGACGCGCCGCAGCGGCCGCACGACGAAACGGCGACGGGATGCCGGCGCGTTCATGACGATGCCTTTACGGACAGCGACGCGGCGACATGCGTGGTGGGCGTGTCTGCCGCAACAGCGTTGGAGCCGCCCGCCGCCCGATCATTGCCCGCGGCTGCGCCGCTGGCGCTTGCCGCACCATCGCGGCTCGCCGCGGCGCCGGATGCGCCCGCCGTGCCCTCACCACCCGCCGCCGAGCCGGAAGCACCGGTCGCTCCTGACGCGCCCGAGGCAGTTCCCGCTTTCGCCGCCACGATCCGCACCGGCGCGCCGTCGATGATCGAGTCCTGCGGATTCAGGATCACCTGCTCATCGCCCTGCAGGCCGGATGCAATCGCAACACGCGTGCCGAAGTCCGTTCCCAGCGACACCGCGATCAGCTTCACCTTGTGCTGCGCGTCGACGGTCGCGACTTTCACGCCATCCGGGCGGAACAGCAGCGCGTTGCCGGGCAGCGTGAACGGCGCCGCGCCCGTGCCCAATTCGAAGTGCACTTGCGCATACGCGCCCGGCAGCAAATCGCCGTTACGGTTGTCGACGTCGACTTCCACCAGCATCGTGCGCTGTTGCGGATCGACGGCGCCCGCGGTGCGCGCCACGGTGCCCGGATAATGTCGCGACGGCGTCTCGGTCAGCGTCAGGAACGCGGTCTGCCGCGCGCGAACCTGCTGCGCGTAGGCCTGCGGCACGTTCACATAGACGCGCAGCCGATCCGCCTGCGCGACGTGAAACAGCTCCTTCGCCGGGCCGCCCGAACTGCCCGCGTCGATCAGCGCGCCGACATCGACATTGCGCGCCGTCACGATGCCGTCGAACGGCGCATACACTTTCTGGAACGACTGCGTTTTCTCGAGTCGCGCCACGTTGAAGCGCGCGGCGTCGAGCGTGGCTTTCTTTGCGAGCATGTCGCCGACCTTTTCGTCGGTTTCCTGCTTCGAGACCGATTTGCTTTTCAGCATCTCGGTCCAGCGCGCGGCGGTGCTTTTCGCGAGCGCATAGTTGGCCTCGGCATTCGCGAGATCGGCGCGGGCCGCGCGCAGTTGATCGTCCACTTCCGGCGTGTCGATCTCCGCCAGCAACTGACCGTTTTTCACCTTCGCGCCGATATCCGCGTACCACTTCTTCAAATAGCCGTTGGTGCGCGCGTAAATCGGCGTGTCGAGAAACGCCTGCACGTTGCCGGGCAGCACGAGATCGAGCCCGGCCGTCGATTTCTGCGGTCGCACGACTTCGACGCTCGTCTGGCTGGCGTGCTCGGCATCGCGTTCGAGCGCCGCGTGCGCGTCGTGGCGCGACCAGATACCTTGTGCCGCGAGCGCGATGACCGCCACGGCGACCGCGACGGCGATCCAGCGTGCGCGCTTTGTCTTCGCCCGATCGCGCGTGGTGCCGGAGCTGTCTGGACGTTGTCCTTCCATCAAACTTCCCGTGCAAAAATGGTTACTGTGAAGATGCTCGGGCAGTCGGAGCTGCCTCTCGTGCTGCCTGCTGTTGCTGTTGCCGCTATGGCCGGCACGATCGCTGCGGCGCCGTGCATCATGGCTTCTGCACCACATGCTCGGCTGCGCGCAGGCGCCGTGCCGCGAGTCGCCGGTAGATCATCGAAAACACCACCGGCACGAAGATCAGCGTGGCCAGCGTGCCGATCGTCAGGCCGCCGATCACCGCGCGCCCGAGCGGCGCATTCTGCTCGCCGCCTTCGCC
>DASWPR010000276.1:0-4693 GCA_036398455.1 Dokdonella sp. | reverse complement strand
GGCGAGCAGATCGGCTGCGCCGCCGGGCGATGCGTTGAGCGTCAGCAGGTTGCGTTCGAGTGCGGCGAGCGCTTCGAGGCCCGCCGGCGTCGAACTGCCGCCCGCGTCCAGCACACGCTGCGCGCCGTGTTGTCCGGCGTGCAAGCCGGGCAGTCCCGCGCGATGCAGCAGGCAGGTGTCGTCCAGCTTTGCCATGATCGAGAGCAGCGTGTCGAGGCGCGCGGCGTTTTCGCCGATGCCTCGCTCGCGCGCCGCGAGCAACGCAGGCAGGCCGACCTCGATGACGTGCGGAAAGCCGTCTTGCGCTTCGCGGCGCGCGCCGCCGACGTGATAGCGCTGACGCGCGCGTTCGCCGTGACTGTCGGAGGGCGCGGCGAAGCGGTCCGGAAAGCACGCGATCTGCGCGGCGCCCGTGCAGATCCGCGCCGCGTTCAGACGCATCGCACCAGCGGGCAGCGATGCGCCCGCGACCAGCAGCCCGATAATCCAGATCGCGCCGCGATGCGCGTTGCTGCCGCCCGTGGCGTGCAGCATGTCGAGTTCGCCGGCGCGGCCGATCTGTGCGAGCTCGGTGCGCAACAACGCAGACGGTTCGCCGCGGCGGCGCGCCGCGCGCGCGAGTGTCGCAAAGGTCGGTTCGAGCGCGTGCGCCGAGCGCAGCATGGTGTCGAGATCGAGGTCGCGATGGGCGCCGCTGCCGCGCCGGTCGACCAGCGCAGGTTTGGGGGTGAGCTGGGCTTCGTCGATCAGCGCGGAGATGGCGTAGCGCGCGAGTTGCGCGTCGGAAAGCGTGCGCGCAGCGTTACCGCGTGGCGCGGGCGCTTCCTCTCGCACACTCTCTCGCGCACACGAAATGCCGGGCGCCATGCTCACCAGCTCCTGAAGCGCGCGGGCGGCTCGTACAGGCCACCCGACCACGTCACCAGATCGTCGATGCTGCGCGCCGCCAGCAGCGAGCGCTTGGCCTCGCCGCGACGAATGCCCAGGTCCTCCGGATACGCGACGATGCCGCGCCGGCGCAACTCCGCGGTCTTCTCCGGTCTGGCGCGCAGCCCGATCGGCGTCACGCCGGCCACGGCCGCGATCGCCGCGCGCCGCTCGTCGATGCCTTCGGCCTTGTGCAGATGCGCGATGCCTTCCTCGGTGACGACATGGCTGACGTCGTCGCCGTAGATCATCACGGGTGCGATCGGCATGCCGCTTTTCGCGCCGACCGCGACGGCGTCGAGTTCATCGACGAAGGTCGGCTCGCCGCCTTTCTTGTAGGTCTCGGCCATCTGCACGACGAGTTTGTGGCCACGCGACACCGGGCCCTCGTCGCGCAGCAGCTTGAGCCACGCCTGGCTCGAATGACGCCGGCCGCGCGGATCGTGGCCCATGTTCGGCGCGCCGCCGAATCCGGCGAGACGCCCGCGCGTGACGGTCGACGAATTCGCGTCCGCGTCGATCTGCAGGGTCGAGCCGATGAACAGATCGACGCCGTATTGCCCGGCCAGCTGACACAGCACGCGGTTCGAGCGCAGGCTGCCGTCGCTGCCGGTGAAGAACACGTCGGGACGCGCCTGGATATACGCCTCCATGCCGACTTCGCTGCCGAAGCAATGAATGCTGTCGACCCAGCCCGATTCGATCGCGGGAATCATGGTGGGATGCGGATTGAGCGTCCAGTTGCGGCAGATCTTGCCTTTCAGGCCGAGCGACTCGCCGTAGGTGGGCAGCAGCAGTTCGATCGCGGCCGTATCGAAACCAATGCCGTGATTCAGGGACGTTACGCCGTACGGTTCGTAGATGCCGCGAATCACCATCATCGCCGTGAGCACCTGCAGGTCGCCGATATGGCGCGGATCGCGCGTGAACAGCGGCTCGACGGCGAACGGCCGGTCCGCCTGCACGACCACGTCCACCCATGAACCCGGAATGTCCACGCGCGGCAATTCGTCGACGATCTCGTTGACCTGCACGATCACGATGCCATGACGGAAGGCGGCCGCCTCGGCGATGGTGGGCGTGTCTTCGGTATTCGCGCCGGTGTACAGATTGCCGTGGCGGTCGGCCTTTTCCGCGCACAGCAGCGCGACGTGCGGCGTGAGATCCACGAACATGCGCGCGTACAACTCCACGTACGTGTAGATCGCGCCGATTTCCAGCTGGCCGTCTTCGAGCAGTTGCGCGACCCGCAGACTTTGCGGGCCGGCAAACGAGAAGTCGACTTTGTGCGCGATGCCGCGCTCGAATAGCGTCAGGTGCTCGGGACGGCCAATGCTCGAAATCAGCAGATGCACGTCGTGAATCTTTTGCGGATCGACCCTGGCGAACGAGCGGGACAGGAAGTCGGCCTGCTTCTGGTTGTCGCCTTCGAGCGCGACACGGTCGCCCGGTTGAATCAGCGTTTCGAGCGCCTCGGTGATACGGCCCGGCGTCAGCACGCCGTCTTCGAGCCAGGGGGCGATGGCCGCGAGGCGACGGTTCTTTTCGTCGCGGGGCGTGGTCCACGAACGCGCGGGGGGTGACGTTTCGGCGGGTCGGTTCATCGGCTTCTCTCAGTTCCCGGTGGTGGCCCGCGGGGGTCTGCCGCGCGGCCTGGGTTGATTCGCGTGCGCGGCTTCGGCCTGTGCGCGCTCGGTCAGGAAACGGTAAAGCAGGTCGCCCGTGCCCAGCAGATGCGCGACGACCAGTTGCTGCGCGGCGGCAATGTCGCGGCGCTGCACGGCATCGAGCAGGGCGGCATGTTCATTGTCGGACTCGCCCTTGTACGACGGCAAGCCAAACTTCAGGCGCAGATATCGTTCACCGCGCCGGTGCAGCGTGCCGATCATGTCCTCGAGCTGCGGACGGGCAGAGGGCGCATACAGACTCATGTGAAACGCGACATTGCGCTCGACGTACAGCGAAGGGTCGGCCTCGCGTTCGGCGGCGCGGCACAAATTGGCGCTTTTGCGCAGCGTGGCAGCGGTGTGACGGGGAATGGCCAGGCCGATGGCGAGGCTCTCCAGCGCCGAGCGGATCTCGTAGATTTCGCGTGCTTCTTCCGCCGACAAAGGCGCGACCGTGGCGCCTTTATGCACCGCCGCTTTGGCCCAACCCTCGCTCTCCAGTTGACGCAAGGCTTCGCGCACGGGAATTGCGCTGACCGAAAAGTGCCGCGCGATCGCGTCCTGCCGCAGCGGCGCACCCGGCGCCAGCGTACCGTTGACAATCGCCTCGCGCAGCGCCTCCGCGATCACGCGGGACGTGCTTTCACGCGGCGCCGCCGCGGGTAAAAGCGGGCTGCGCGCCAGGGCGTCCAGGGGAAAACCATCTATTGCGTCGCTCATAAGATCAAATATTATATATAAAAAGACGCGATTTACAGGCGGGCAAACCCGAAATTTTTTCGCCGCTCTGTCCGTGGCGTCCTCTGACTGACTGGTCTTGCGAGGACGCCCGGTTCATCGACAAACGCGCCAATCCGTTGTTTCCATTACGTACGCCAACCGTTGGGCCGGAGGAGCATGATGAATTCACTAACCGACCGCACGTCGGTCACGCGGCGCCGCACGCCGCTGAATCGTTCGCAGATCGCAGGTTTCTGGGGCGCGTGGGCAGGCTGGACGCTCGACGGGATGGACTCGTTCATCTACGCGCTGGTGCTGACGCCGGCTTTGACCGAGTTGCTGCCGCGCTCGGGCTATGCGGCCACGCCGGCGAATGTCGGTCTCGCCGGCTCGATTCTGTTCGCGCTGTTTCTGGTCGGGTGGGGACTGTCGTTCATCTGGGGGCCGCTCGCCGATCGCTTCGGCCGCACCAAGGTGCTGGCCGGCACCATCTTCACGTTCGCGATTTTCACGGGGCTCGCGGCGACCTCGCACAACGTATGGGAACTCGGCATCTATCGCTTCATTGCGGGGGTTGGCGTCGGCGGCGAGTGGGCGCTGGCCGGCACGTATGTAGCGGAAGCATGGCCGGAAGATCGCCGCAAGATGGGCGCCGGTTATCTGCAAACGGGCTATTACGCCGGGTTCTTTCTTGCCGCGGCGCTGAACTACACGGTCGGCGTGCATTACGGCTGGCGCGCGATGTTCCTGACCGGCGCCGTGCCGGTGGTGGTCGCGATTCTGATCCTGCTGCGCGTGAAAGAGTCGGAGAAGTGGCAGAAGGCCGAGGCGCGCACCGTACGCACCAGGCCGCTGCGCGAAATCATGGGGCCGGCGTATCGACGCCGCACCTGGGTCGCGTGCATCCTGCTGACGATCGCCATCATCGGGCTGTGGGCCGGCGCAGTGTACGAACCGTCCGCCGTGATCCAGCTGGCGACCAAAGCCGGCATGGCCAAAAACGACGCGATCAGAACGGCGTCGCTGGCCACGGGTCTCCTGTCCATTGCGACGATCCTCGGCTGTCTTGCGTTGCCGCCGCTTGCCGAGCGCATCGGCCGCAAGAAGACGCTGGCGATCTACTTCCTGGGCATGGCGGTCGCGATCGTCGGCAGTTTCGGCTGGGCGTTCTACTTGCCCAACGGACTCGCGCCGTTCATTGCGTGGCTCTTCGTGCTGGGGTTCTTCGGCGGCAATTTTGCGCTGTTCAGCCTGTGGCTGCCGGAGCAGTTCGAAACCCGCGTGCGGGCGACGGCGTTTGCGTTCTGCACCTCGTTCGGGCGGTTCGTCGGCGCGGGCGTCAACTTTCTGCTCGGCGCGGCGGTGCTGCACATGCATAC
>DASWPR010000275.1:0-15824 GCA_036398455.1 Dokdonella sp. | reverse complement strand
ACCGTGCCTTCGCTGGCCACGTCGCCGACCTTCACGCGCACTTCCTTGATCACGCCGGCGGCGGACGAAGGCACTTCCATCGTCGCCTTGTCCGACTCGAGCGTGATCAGTCCCTGGTCCTTGCTGACGGTGTCGCCCGGCTTCACCAGCACCTCGATGACCGGCACCTTGTCGAAATCGCCGATGTCCGGCACCTTGGCTTCGGTGATCGTGCTCATGCTCGTCCTCAACAGATGGGGCGGCGCCGACAGCACCGCGCGGAAAGGCGGCGAGGATAGCGCAAGACGTCGGTGCAGCCGATGGCGAGGGCGCCGGGCCGCGCCGCTGCGCGCCCGCTGCACAGTGACTTGTGGCCTATGGCGAAGCGTCGGCGGACTGCTAGTGTGCTGGTTCAATAACACACCGAATCACGCAACCCAGCCCGGAGTCCACGCATGCTCACGATCCGCGATCTTTCCAAGACGTACGCCAACGGAGTGCAGGCGCTGAAAGGGGTGTCGCTGGACGTGCCGACCGGCATGTTCGGCCTGCTCGGTCCGAACGGCGCCGGCAAGTCGACGCTGATGCGCACGATCGCGACGCTGCAGGACCCCGACCGCGGCAGCATCGTGCTCGACGGCCAGGACCTGCTCGCCGACAAGCCGGCGACGCGGCGCCTGCTCGGCTACCTGCCGCAGGAATTCGGCGTCTATCCGAAGGTCAGCGCGGAAGCGATGCTCGATCACTTCGCAGTACTGAAGGGCCTGGTCGCGCGCGGCGAGCGCAAAGCCGTCGTCGAAGGCCTGCTGCGCCAGGTGAACCTGTGGGACGTGCGCAAGCGCAAGCTCGGCACGTTCTCCGGCGGCATGCGCCAGCGCTTCGGCATCGCGCAGGCGCTGCTCGGCAATCCGAAACTGATCATCGTCGACGAACCCACCGCCGGCCTCGATCCGGAAGAACGCAATCGCTTTCTCAACCTGCTCGCCGAGATCGGCGAGAAGATCGTGGTGATTCTGTCGACGCACATCGTCGAGGACGTCACCGACCTCTGCCCGCGCATGGCGATCATCGCGCAAGGCCAGGTGCTGCTGTCCGGCCAGCCGAACGAAACGATCCGCGGTCTCGCCGGCCGGGTCTGGCGCCGCGAGGTGCCGAAGACCGCGCTCGACGACTACCGCAGCCGTCTGACCGTGCTGTCGACGCGCCTGGTCGGCGGCCGCACGATCATCCATGCGCTCGCCGACGCGCGGCCGGAGGACGGCTTCGAAACGGTCGCGCCGGATCTGGAAGACGTCTATTTCGGCGAACTGCGCCGGCATGCCGCGCGTGCGGCGTGATCGGATGAGGCGGCAATCCAGCGAGGCGCTCAAGTCCAGATGCCGTCATGGTCGCGAAAGCGGAGATCCATTGCCGCGCTCCACCCAAGAAGCCGTCATTCCCGCGAAGGCGGGAATCCATTTTGCTCTGGACGAAATGCGATCTGACTTGCGCTACGACGAGAAGACAAAGCCCATGGATTCCCGCCTTCGCGGGAATGACGAAGTGGGGTTGTCCTCGACACCTTGCGCTGCTTCCAAAAGACGTCATTCGCGCGAACGCGGGAATGACGACAAGGGAGTGAATGACGATGCGAAATCGAAAGCTTGCAAGGGCCGATTGATTCGACCTCCACTTCACCTGCCGCCGTTCGAACATCCGCACCGCGTGAAAGCTACCACCTGGATCGCCCGCTTCGCCCGACAACCGCTGCATTGATCATCCACAACTCCCGAGGTCTGCCATGTTCCTCGAAATCCTCCGCTTCGAACTGCGCCAGCAGCTCAGAAGCCCGCTGTTCTGGATGATCGCGCTCGCGTTCGGCGCGCTCGCTTTCGGCGCAGCCAGTTCCGACAACATCCAGATCGGCGGCGGCATCGGCAACGTGCACCGCAACGCGCCGTTCGTCGTCGTGCAGATGCTGACCCTGTTCACCCTGCTCGGCATGTTCCTGATCACGGTATTCGTCGCCGGCGCCGCCCTGCGCGATTTCGACAGCGGCACCGCGGAGCTGTTCTTCGCGACGCCGATGTCGCGCAGCGCCTACCTCGGCGGCCGCTTCAGTGCCGGCTACCTCGCCTCGATCGGCGTGCTCGTCGTGGTCGCGCTCGGGCTGCTGCTCGGCGTGATGATGCCGTGGGTCGATCCGGACCGGCTCGGTCCGACCAGCTTCGCCGGCTACGCGTATGCGTTCGCGGTGTTCGTCCTGCCCGATCTTTTCTTCCTCGGCGCGTTCCTGTTCCTGCTGGCGACGCTGACGCGCTCGATGCTGATGACCTACATCGGCGTGATCGCGTTCTTCGTGCTGTATCAGATCGCGGTCGTCACCACCACCAACCTGGAACACCGCACGCTCGGTGCACTGATCGATCCGTTCGGACTCGGAGCGCTCGACCTGGCGACGCGCTATTGGTCGGCCGAGGACCGCAACACGCGGCTGCCCGAGCTGACCGGCATCCTGCTGACCAATCGCGCGATCTGGATCGCCGCCGCGTTCGCGATGATCGCCGCGACCCTGGCCTGGTTCCGCCCCGATCGCGAAGGTCTGCGTCTATGGCACCGCCGCCCGCGCGCGGCCCGGCCGGCCGCCGCGATCGAGACGTCCGTCGCCTCCGTCGCGATGCCGGTGGTCGCCTCGCGCACCGACGCGGCCGCGCGTTTCGCGCAGTGGCGCAAGCTGGCCTGGTTCGATATGCGCGGCGTGCTCGGTGGCGTCGCCTTCATCGTGATGCTCGCGTTCGGCCTGATGAACCTCGGCGCGAGTCTCGCGTTCTCGAACGAAATCTTCGGCACCAAGGTGTATCCGGTCACCCATCTGATGACCGAGGCGATGGATGGCAGCTACAACTTCCTGCTCATCATCATCGTCGCGTTCTACGCCGGCGAACTGGTCTGGCGCGAACGCAGCCATCGCATCAGCGACGTCACCGATGCGTTCCCGCTGCCGGACTGGATCCCGCTGCTGTCCAAGCTGACCGCGCTGCTCGCCGTGATCGTGCTGTTCCTGGTCGCCGGCGCGGTCGAATGTTCGATCTATCAGCTGTGGCGCGGCTACACGCATATCGAACCGGGCCTGTACCTGTCGGACATCGCCTTGAATACGCTCGGCTTCGTGCTGCTCGCCGCGCTCGCGCTGTTCCTGCAGGTGGTGGCGAACAACAAGTTCCTCGGCTATCTGCTGGTCGTGCTGTATTTCGTCGGGCGCATCGCGCTCGGCCAGCTGCACTACGATCACCATCTGTACAACTACGGCACTGCGCCGGCGGCGCCCTATTCGGACATGAACGGCTACGGCCATTTCCTGGCCGGCCATCTGTGGTTCCGCGCGTACTGGGCGTGCTTCGCGCTCGCGCTGCTGGTGATCGCCGCGCTGTACTGGGCGCGCGGCACCGCGCAAGGCTGGAAGGAGCGTGCGCGCATCGCACGGCAGCGGTTCGGCCCGGCTTCCGGCGGCGTGCTGGCAGCATCCGTGCTCGGCTTCGGCGTCATCGGCGGCTGGATCTACTACAACACCAACGTGATCAACCGCTACGTTCCCGGCGACCTCGCCAAGCAGCAGAAGGCGGACTACGAGAAGCAGTACCGCCAGTATCGCGATCTGGCGCAGCCGAAGATCACCGACGTACGCGTCGACGTCGACATGTACCCGCACGACCATCGGGTCGACGTGCGCGGCCATTACGTGCTCGCGAACAAGACGTCCGAACCGATCGGCGACCTGCACATGCGCGTTCCGGCCGGAATCACGCTCGTCTCGGCCGAGTTCGCGCCGCACGATGTGGTCAGCGACGATCGCGTGCTCGGCTACACGATCTACCGGCTGAAGCAGCCGCTGGCGCCCGGCGCCAGCATGAATTTCGACTTCACCGTGCAGTTCGCCAGCCGCGGATTTCGCAACACGCCGGACGATACGCACGTTGTCGACAACGGCACGTTCATCAACAGCTTCGA
Source organism: Dokdonella sp. (assembly GCA_036398455.1). Taxonomy (GTDB): domain Bacteria; phylum Pseudomonadota; class Gammaproteobacteria; order Xanthomonadales; family Rhodanobacteraceae; genus Dokdonella_A. Next base: position 11,858 of record DASWPR010000275.1, on the reverse strand, counting down.
TTTCCCTCATTTCGGCTACAGCGAGAACGGCCAGCTGGAAGATCGCAACGATCGCCGCAAGTACGGCCTGCCGCAATTGCCGCGCATGCCGAAGATCGACGACGAGCCTGCGCGCCAGTTCAACCTGCTCGGCCGCGATGCGGACTGGGTGACCTTCGAGACGACGGTATCGACCGTGCCGGACCAGATCGCGCTCGCACCCGGCTACCTGGAAAAGGAGTGGACGCAGGACGGCCGGCGCTATTTCCACTACAAGATGGACAAGCCGATCCTCGATTTCTTCTCCTTCCAGTCGGCGCGCTACGAGGTCAAGCGCGACCACTGGAACGGCGTCGCCGTCGAGGTCTACTACGACGCGCAGCACGCCTTCAACATCGATCGCATGATCGACTCGGCGAAGAAGTCGCTGGCGCATTTCAGCGAAGCGTATTCGCCCTACCAGTTCCGCCAGATGCGCATCCTGGAATTCCCCGGCTACGAGCGCTTCGCGCAGAGCTTCGCCAACACGGTGCCGTTCTCCGAATCGATCGGCTTCATCGCCGACCTGCGCGATCCCGACGACATCGACTACGTGTTCTACGTGACCGCGCACGAGGTCGCGCACCAGTGGTGGGCGCACCAGGTCATCGGCGCGTTCGTGCAAGGCGTCACCATGCTCGACGAGACCTTCGCGCAGTATTCCGCGCTGATGGTGCAGGAGAAGGAATACGGCGCGCAGCAGATGCACAAGTTCCTCAAGTACGAACTCGACCGCTACCTGTCCGGGCGCGGCGGCGAAGTCGTCGAGGAGATGCCGCTGGGCCTGGTCGAGAGCCAGGACTACATCCACTACCGCAAGGGTTCGGTGGTGATGTATTCGCTGAAGGACTATCTCGGCGAGGAGGTCGTCGACCGTACCCTGGCGCGCTACGCCCGCGAGACCGCGTTCCAGCAGCCGCCCTACACCACCACGCGCGATTTCCTCGGCGATCTGCGCGCGGAAGCGGGCGACGGCTGGTCGCCGCTGATCGACGATTTGTTCGACAAGATCACCGTGTACGACAACCGCGTGACGGCGGTCACGGCGAAGAAGCGCGCGGACGGCAAGTACGACGTGACGCTTTCGCTGCATGCACAGAAGGTGCACACCGACGGCGTCGGCAAGGAGACCAGGGCCGTGCTCGACCAGCCGATCGACATCGGCGTGTTCGCGCGCGCCGAAGACGGCAAGCAGGAACATGAGAACGTGCTGCTGCTCGAGAAGCGCCCGATCCACGACGGCGACAGCACGCTCACCCTGACCGTCGACAGCGAGCCGTACGAAGCCGGCATCGATCCGTACAACAAGCTGGTCGATCGCGTGTCCGACGACAACCGCATGCGCGTGACCCAGCAGTAGCGCACTCGCCGATTGCCGCGCATCCGTGCCCGCGCTGCGCCGCGGGCACGGATCGCACGCGGGCGCCGTGAGGGCGCTTTCGCACAGCGCCGGCTCCGGCGCAGCACCCGCGCGCATCGCGCGCTCTCTCCACATTTGTCACGAAGTCATTCCCGGAACGTAACGAGTTCTTCGTTGCGGCGTCATCGGTCGTTCCTACGCTACGCATCGTTGCCCAGCCACTCGCAGGCTGCGTAGCCCGGCCACACGCGTCGGCGGTCTCCGTTCGTGCGCTCGTCGCGCATGCAGCCTGCGGCATCTCCACTACGCCCGGAACCGACCCCCATGACTTCGAAGAATCGTCGCGACTTCCTGCGCCTCGCCGCAGGTTCGATCGGTGCTGCCTCCGCTTTCGGCATGCTGCCGCCCGGCATCCGCAAAGCGCTCGCGCTGCCCGCCAACAACGTCACCGGCAGCATCCAGGACATCGAGCACATCGTCATCCTGATGCAGGAAAACCGTTCGTTCGATCACTACTTCGGAACGCTGCGCGGCGTGCGCGGCTTCGGCGATCCGCGGCCGATCCAGCTGCCGGGCGGAGTGCCCGTATGGCATCAGCCGAACGGCACCGGCTACGTGCTGCCGTTCCATCCGCAGGTCGACAACCTCGGCCTCGCGTTCGTGCAGGATCTCGCGCACGACTGGCAGAGCACGCACCTCGCCTGGAACAACGGCGTCTACGACCAGTGGGTGCCGCAGAAGGGCGAAGCCACGATGGCCTACTTCACGCGCGAGGACATTCCGTTCCACTACGCGCTGGCCGATGCGTTCACGATCTGCGACGCGTACCACTGCTCGCTGCTCGGCCCGACCGATCCGAACCGCTACTACATGTGGACCGGCTGGGTCGGCAACGACGGCAGCGGCGGCGGTCCGGTCATCGACAACGCCGAAGCCGGCTACGACTGGAGCACCTATCCCGAACGCCTGCAGGCGGCGGGCCTCAGCTGGAAGATCTACCAGGACGCCGGCGAAGGACTCGATGCGGCGCACTTCTGGGGCTGGACCGGCGATGCGCCCTACATCGGCAACTACGGCGACAACTCGCTGCTCTATTTCCATCAGTACCAGAATTCGCAGCCGGGCGATCCGTTGTTCGAAGGCGCCCTCATCGGTACGAATGCCGCCAACGGCGACGGCTTCTTCGACCTGCTGCAGGCCGATGTCAGCAATGGCACGTTGCCGCAGGTGTCGTGGATCGCCGCGCCGGAAGCCTACAGCGAGCACGGCAACTGGCCGGCCAACTACGGTGCCTGGTACGTCTCGCAGGTGCTCGACATCCTCACCTCGAACGCGGAGCTGTGGAGCAAGACCGTCTTCATCATCACCTACGACGAGAACGACGGCTTCTTCGACCACGTGCCGCCGCCGTACGCTCCGGCGAATGCGAACATCGGCCTGTCGACGGTCGACATCGCGAACGAGATCTACCCGGGCGACGCCGACAACATGGCCGGCCCCTACGGCCTCGGCGTACGCGTGCCGATGATCATCGTGTCGCCGTGGACGAAGGGCGGCTTCGTCTGCTCGCAGACCTTCGATCACACCTCGATCATCCGGTTCATCGAACAGCGTTTCGGCAGCCAGTATCCGGGGCTGATCGAATCCAACATCACCGCCTGGCGCCGCTCGATCTGCGGCGATCTCACCGCGGCGTTCAATTTCGTCACGCCGGACGCGACCTTGCCCGAGCTTCCGGCCACGAGCGGCTACGTGCCGCCCGACAGCGATCGTCACAACGACTTCGACACGCTGCCGCCGCTCGAGCAGAGCCTGCCGAAGCAGGAGCCGGGCCTGCGCTTCGCACGTGCACTGCCGTACGCGTTCGACGTCAGCGGCCATATCGAGGCTGCGTCGGGCCGCTACTGGCTCGACTTCGCCAACACCGGCGTCGCCGGCGCCGCGTTCCAAATCTATTCGAGCAATCGTTCGGACGGCCCGTGGTCGTATACGCTCGGCAGCGGCACCAGCGTCACCGATCACTGGACCGGCAACGAGTACGCGCTGTCGGCGTACGGTCCGAACGGCTTCCTGCGCATGTTCAGCGGTGACCTCGCCGCGGCGATCGCCAACGGCGGCGCCAATCCGGAAGTGCAGGCAAGCTACGACGCGGCCGGCGGCAATCTGGCCCTGCATCTGCAGAACACCGGCACCGGCGACTGCGTGCTGACCCTGAGTCCGAACTTCTACAGCAGCGCCGCGGCGCAGAGCATCGCGCTGGCCGCGGGCCAGGTCCTCGTGGTGAACTGGCCGATCGCGGCGAGCGCCAACTGGTACGACATCAGCCTCACCTCGGACAGCGATCCGCGCTACCTGCGCCGCCTCGCCGGCCACATCGAAGACGGCAACCCGAGCACCAGCGATCCGGCCATCGGCATCGATGGCGACCGCATCTTCGGCGACGGCTTCGAGTGATGCACCGTCCGGAGGCCGCGCACTGCGGCCTCCGGATGCCGGCCCTCAGCGAGGTTCGGCCGGCACCACTTCCCGCAGAATCACTTCATGCTGCGATGTCGGCAGGCGCACGCCGCCGGCATCGAAGCGCTCCTTGATCGCTCGCATCGTATCGCCCTGCACGCGCGTGTAGTCGGCGCTGTTCACCCACGGCTGCAGCGTGAGGCTGATGCGCGCGTCGGAAAGCTGGGTGACGATCACGTCGGCCTTCGGCTCGGCGAGCACGCGCGCATCCGCCGCGAGCACTTCGCGCGCGATGGCGATCGCCTGGCCGATGTCGGCATCGACGGCGATGCCCACGACGAGATCGAGGCGGCGCGTGCCGCGCGCGTTCACGTTGACGATGACATCGCCGGCCACCTTCGCATTCGGCAGGATCACTTCGCGATTGTCCGGCGTCAGCAGCGTCGTATGCATCAGGCTCACCGACTGCACGGTGCCGCCGACGCCGGCCACCTCGACATACTGGCCGACGCGGAACGGCCGGAACACCATCAGCAGCACGCCGGCCGCGAGATTCGACAGCGACCCCTGCAACGCCAGGCCGATGGCGAGGCCGGCCGCACCGAGCGCGGCCAGCAGCGAGGCGGTCGGCACGCCGATGCGGTCGAGTGCACCGACGATGACGATCGCGATCAGCAGCACGAAGACCAGATTGCGCAGGAAACTGCCGAGCAGGGGATCGGCGCCGCCGCGCAGCAGCACGCGCTGCGTGGTACCGGCGACGCGACGCGCCAGCCACCAGCCGAGCAGCAGGATCAGGATCGCCACGAGCAGGCGCACGCCCCAGGCCAGCGCCTGGTCCGCCAACGCATGCGTCGTCGGCGATGCGTAGAATTCACTCAGCCATTCGCCCATGCCGATGCTCCCCTGCCGAAAGCTCAAGGCTAGCAAGCAGAGGCTGAATCGTGCACGCCGCCGTCGTCGTTCTCGCCAGGAAAATTCCATGTACGTGCTCTACTACTCGCCCGGCACTGCCAGCATGGCCGTGCATCTCGCCCTGCTCGAGCTCGGCGTGCCGTACGAGTTGCGCAAGCTCGACATCGATGCCGGCGAACAGAAGCACGCCGACTACCTGCGCCTGAATCCGAACGGCATGGTGCCGACCCTGGTCATCGACGGCGCGCCCTACTACGAATGCGCCGCGCTGCTGATGCTGCTGGCCGAGCGTCACCCGGATGCCGCGCTCGCCCCCGAACCGAACACGCCGCAACGCGCGACGCATCTGCAATGGATGATCCATCTGGCCAACACGCTGCAGCCGGCGTTCCGGCAATGGTTCTATCCGCAGGATTTCGCCGCGCGCGAGCACGAGGAAGAAACCAAGACATTCGCACGCCGCCGCATCGAGGCGGTGTGGGACCGCCTCGATGCGCACCTGACCGCGCACGGACCCTGCGTGCTCGGGCAGCAGCCGGGCATCGTGGACTTCTACGCGACGATGCTGATGCGCTGGTCGCGCAACATGCCGAAGACCGCGACCGCATGGCCGGCGCTCGCCGCGCTGGCGTCGCGCATCAAGGCGCGGCCGAGCTGGCGGAGGCTGTATGAGATCGAGGGGCTGTCGGAATGGGCTTGATCTCCAATCTCCGTGCAACGACGCAGCTCGTGCAGAAGCTGCCGAAGGACGCCCTGCATCGCTCGATTACCCGCAACAGGGCGCTCCTCCAGCGTTTCGGCTGAGCAAAACATTCCGTTCAGTTTGATCGCGGTACGGTTGGGTCAGGAGGTGACCCATGACGCGATTGGAACTCGAACAGCTCGCAGGCAACGGCTCGCCGATGCTGCTGCAGGACCGACAGCCTCGACTTCCCTCAGTTGCCGCGAGGCGACGATGCCGTGGAATGCCTGACCTGCGGTCGCTGGTTTACCTTTGCCGAAGTCGAGAACGTGGCTCTGTACGACGCGCGCCTCCTGCTTGCGCGCTCGTTCCCGTTCCTGCCCTTCGATCCTGTCTGAGCGGCTTGCGGATTCGTGTCGTGGCGCATTCGTCCCGCACTGCCGACCACCCTGCCGAGGATTTGACCGGGGTCGCGAGTCCTCACTCGGATATCGACTGTCCCTATTGCGGACGTCCGGATCTGCAGATGCCCGATCGTCCAACCTCGGGCGACACCGTCGTCTGCGTACACTGCGGTGGAACGTTTCTCTACGGAAATCTGAAGAAGAATCCGTGGTCGCTGGCCGGCATCCTGCGCCGGTTGACGGGAAGGTGTTCCTGAGTTCCGCCCTGTGTTCGCTTCGATGCCATTGGACGAATGCACGATGCTCAGGTTGCGGCGATTTTTCTGCGACTGATTCGGGCGCCGATCGACCCGTACACGCGCTCACCCGGCGGTAGCCCTCTTTGCAAAAGCGGCATCCGCTGCGTCGCCTGAATTCCCGCCGAACCGTAGCCGGCGAAAACTCCCCGACCATTCACCTGCACAACGCGATCTTCTAGGCGCCCGCTGCTCCTGCTTCGGTGCCGCCCGGGCCAGGGATGGCCTTTTTTCCTGGAGATCGTCATGTCCCGTCGCCACGCCAGCGCGCCCTTTCGGCCCGAAGATGCCGAGGGCTTGAGCGCCGATATCGTTGTCCAGTTGAATCACGCCTGGACTGCCCTGGAATCCGATGACCGCGTGCCGCGTCAGCGCCTTCACAGAGAGCGCGTCGCTGCGCACGGTCGCGACGCCGTCGAGCTCAACCCACCCGGCACGTCGCGTTCGGATGCCGAGCAATGAGCGGTTCCGGCGAGAAGACCCCGTTGCTCGCGTGTGCGGCCAGGCTGGTCGGTGACCTGAGCCGTCTGTCGGGCGGCGAACACCTCGACGACCTGATCGCGATGAATCTGCTGCGCTTTCTCGACGGCCGCTACGAGCTGACCGGCGCCGGCGCCGCATTGAAAGCCGGCTTGGCCGAAATCATCGCGGAGGCGACGAGCGCGCGAACGGCAGAACATCGTCTGGCGGCACTGGTCCGCAATCTGCATGCAATCGGGCGCGATCAATCGATCGATGCGCACGCATCGCTGCAGCTGGAGCATATGGCGCTGGTGCGTCGAACGCAGGATCACGACACGCTGACGCCGCTCGGCAAGGTCATGATGCAGCGGCTGGGCGAGGCGACGCAGGTTGCATCGACGATTTCGCCGGAGTGGCAGGCACGGCTCGCTCCGCATGCAGCGCAGGCACAACCTGACGCGCCGCGTTCACCTTGAGACGATGCGTCGTCGTCGCTGCCCTGCCATTCCGAATCGAACGTTTGCAGCCGAACATGACCCCGCTCGACAAGCCCGTACGCCGTCAGCTCGCACTGGGCGATGCGCTGTACACGATCACGATCGATCCCACCGGCGTGAAGATCGTCGAGAAAGGGCATCGAAAAGGCATTGAATTGACCGGGTCGGAAATGCTGAGCGGCGACGCGGGCCTGGCGGCCGCACTGCAGGCGTCGCTCGATCGGTAGCACTCGATCGTTGCCGGCTCGATCGTTGCTGGAAGGAAATGCCCGGACGTGCCGTGCCCGGACATTCCCACTGAAGTGCAGCCGGTGACAACGGCGGCCGTCTACCGAAAAGACGACCAGCCCTATCGAGGAACGCTGCCCATCACCGGCAGCACGATGCCCGTGATGTAGCTCGAGCACACCGGCGCGGCAAGGAACACGTAGGCCGGCGAAATTTCCTCCGGCTGCGCGGGTCGGCGCATATCCGTTTTGCTGCCGAATTCAGCGACATCGCCGGCGGCGCGATCCGCCGGGTTCAGCGGCGTCCAGACCGGACCGGGCGCCACCGCGTTGACGCGGATGCCGCGTTCGATCACGTTCGCCGCCAGAGCTTTGGTGAAGGCATGGATCGCCCCTTTCGTCGCGGAATAGTCGAGCAGTTCCTTGCTTCCGAAAAGGCCCGTTTCGGATCCGGTGTTGATGATGGCCGAGCCTTCGCGAAGATGCGGCAATGCGGCCTTCGCCATATGGAAATAGCCGTACAGATTGGTTTTGACCGTCAGGTCGAAATGCGCCTCGGTGAGTTCTTCGATGGTCGCGGCATGTTCCTGGAAGGCCGCGTTGTTGACGAGGATGTCGAGCTTGCCGAACTTGCGCACGGTCGAGGCGACCGCCGATCTGCAGAACGCCGGATCGCGCACATCGCCGGGAATCAAGCGGCAGCGACGGCCTTCTTTTTTCACGGCACGCGCCGTTTCTTGCGCGTCCGAGTGCTCGTCGAGATAGACGATCGATACATCCGCGCCTTCGCGCGCAAACAGCACCGCCACCGCGCGACCAATGCCGGAGTCGCCGCCGGTGATCAGGGCGACGCGCCCTTCGAGCTTCGCGCTGCCTCGGTAGGCTTTCGCCTCGAACCTCGGACGCGGCCGCAGTTCGCTCTCGATGCCGGGCTTGCGCAGATGCTGCGCCGGCAGCGGCGAAACAGGCTCTGCCGTGATCGCGGTACGCGGCACGCGCTTGTTCGACTCGGGCCTGCGCTTCGATTTTCGGCTATCGGCGGCGTCCGTCGCGGCTTGCACGGCGCGCTGGCGCTCGACGGCGTCCGCGCTGCGGTTTTTCGCTTTTTTCATGGCGGCTCTCCGCTCCAGTCAGTCGTCACTACCCTGCGAGCGTGAAGACAACCCCCGCTGAAGTCGCGCCGACGCTGTCGGGGCACGTTCATTTCCTCCGGCGTAGCACTGGGCGTAGCACTGTGTTCCGGTGTCTTGCGAGGATCGAGCATGGCGAAGCAGGAAAACCGTTCCGTCGTCGTGATCGCCCTGGCCGGCAACGGTCTGATCGCGGCGAGCAAGTTTTTCGCTGCGGCTTTCACCGGAAGCTCCGCCATGCTCAGCGAAGCCGTGCACTCGGCTGCGGACACCGCGAACGAATTGCTGATGCTGTACGGCCTCGCCAGGGCGCAGCGGCCGCCGACGGTGGCTCATCCGTTCGGGCAAGGCCGCGAGGTCTACTTCTGGAGTTTCATCGTCGCCTTGCTGATCTTCCTGGTGGGCGCCGGCGTCTCCTTCTATGACGGCATTGCACACTGGCTGAATCCGCGGCCGGTGTCGCACCTTCTCGCCAACTACGTGGTGCTCGCACTGTCGTGCGTGTTCGAAGGCATCTCATGGAGCGTCGCCGTCCGCCGCATACGCCGCACGAAGGGACGCGCCGGCTACTTCGAGGCGATGCGACGCAGCAAGGATCCCACCGTCTTCACCGTCCTCATCGAAGACAGCGCGGCATTGATCGGCCTGCTGCTGGCCTTCGCCGGAATCACCCTTGCCGCGGTCACCGGCAAGCCGCAGTTCGACGCGGTGGCTTCGCTGCTGATCGGCGTGCTGTTGTGCGCGACGTCTTACTTCCTCGCGCGCGAAACCAAGGCCTTGCTGATCGGCGAGCCCGCCCATGCGCACGTGCAGAGTTCGATCCTGCGGATCGCCGCGGCCGACCCGGCCATCGCGAGGGCGAATGGCATCGTGACGGCACAGCTCGGACCGGATCACGTATTGGCGGCGCTCAGCGCCGAATTCGAGGACGACCTCTCGACGGGCCAGATCGAGGCGTGCGTCGGGCGCCTCGAAACTGCCGTCAAGGCGGCGCATCCGGAGGTCGTCGCCCTCTTTCTCAAACCGCAGGCGCATTCGGTCTGGTCGGCACGCCGCGCGACGCTCGCTGCGGCGTCGACCGCTTGAAGCGCTCCGGCTCGGGCAGGCCATCGAGCCGCAGCAGTGGGAAATTTTTCCACGCTCCGCGCCAGAAATTACGCGGCCGCCGCGGGTAAATCGAGCGCTGCTGCCCGCGATGCTGCTCATTCATGCGATGGCATGGTTCCTGTACATACGACGAGAGCAGGCGCGGATGTGCTCAGCCATCAATCCGACAATCGAACAGGCCGGCAATCGAACAGGAGGACTTCATGGAAATGGCGACGATGCACTTCGAAGAAAGGGTGAACGTGGAATTCACGCCGGCACAGGGACAGGCGATGTCGGAAAACCCATCGTGCGCGAACGCCATCATCGCCGGTTCGCTTTTCGGTGATCTGCACGCTGTCGCCAGGGAGCTGTGCCGTGCGGTGCAGCGCTGTCCGGTGACGGCCTGGATGAATGCGGATGCGGACGTCCTGTATCAACCTGCGCACGGAGACGTTCCGGCGATTGCCGACTGGATCGCGGGCACCTACGCCGCCGGCGCGAGCGCCATCGATATCGAGGAAGACCTGCATCAACTGCGGGCACAGCGCCGCACGATGGGAATGATCGAAGTCTAAGAAGGAGAGGCCCGATGATCTTGCGTTTACTGAGTCCGGTTTTCAGGCTGTCCGGCAGGGCGAAGCTGCAGTTGATCCCGCTGGCGGTGGTGCCGCAACCCTCCGCGGCGCGCCCGATGCGATCGACGCGGCCGCTGTCGCCGTCCACCAGCAGAAGCCGCATGGAATTTGCGCGCGTCACCGCGCGCAGTACGAACCAGGTTTCTTCCTAGTTCGTCGAATCACCTCGGCGGAACGGCATCAGGCCCGTTTCGCCAGGCCCGGCGGCGACGGCGGGGGCTACGCGTTTTAGAGGGTGCCGAGCAAGTTGCTCGCCGTCGGCAATGGTTCTGCGGTTCTGCGACACACGCTGGTGCGCGTGGCCGACATTGAATCTTACCGATTGCGGCTCTGGCGAATAGGCAGAGCATGTGCCTGCCCATTCGCCGATCGATTGCCCCGGCTCAATCGTCCAGCATGCCGGTGGCGCGCCGCTCCGCCTTGAGCAACTGAAGGTCTTCCGCGATTTCGGTGGCGCCGACTCCGATGCTGTAGGTTCCCGCGATCCAGCCTGCCGCTACGTCGGGCAATGTATTCGCCGGCTGATAGAGCACCCGCGCTTCGGCGTCCATCCAGACCGTGATGTGGTTGTACTGCAAGGCGCGATACAACTCCGAAGCGACCGTATCGAGGTCGTCGAAAAGCGAACCGGCGATGATGACGTCGCAATCCCGCTGCGAGGCGCCGCGTGGAGCGCGATGCAAGGGTGCGCCTGCTGTTGCTGCCATGTTCGATTTCATATCGCCTCTCGCTGAGTCAATCGGCCCGGTTGGACATCGGCCGCGCGGTTCCCCCCGGTGGGCCGCGATGGTTCAGCTACAGGAAGCGTGCCACTGCGAAAAAGCACGCCGACAGCAGGGATTTATGCGATGCGGTCCCGCGAGCGCGGGAAAAATTTCTCGGCACGCGGGAAAAATTTTCCCGCCGGCAGACGCGTCTGCACTCTGCAGCTACCATGCGGGCATGCAGGGCGATCTGCTCGACGTCAGCGTCGTCGTTGCTCCTGCGCAGGGCCAAAGGGCCGTCGCCTGCTTCCTGCTTCGGAAGGTCGGAGCGCGAAGCAGGCAAAGCTGAGCGGCGATTTCTGCAAATAGCTGCGCGCATGGAGCGCAATATGCAGGCAGCCCATGGTCCGGCCCGGCACGCCCATCGATCGACGACCACCCCCTTCTTCAAGCATGCAGACATCATGTCCATCGACTCTGCGACCGCAGCGCAAACGTCCCGCTATGAAAACGTTGCAGTGGCATTGCGCGACAGCCGCGGCGCCGATCCATTCGGCCAGCTGCTGGGACAGATTGCGCACGACTTCAACAACATCCTTTCGGTCGCCGTCACCGGCAGCGAGGTGGCCAATTCCCTGGCGCAGGATGAACGTGTCTCGCGTTTTCTCGGCACCAGTCTGGGCGCACTGCAAAGTGGCCGGCGCTTGACGGCCCGGCTGGCGGACGTTTCACGCGAGAAGTACAGCGCCGAGCGGCTCAACGTCAGCGAATTCGTCGCCTCGATGCGCGAACTGCTGCAGACGCGGCTCGGCGATGCGAATACGCTGGAACTGCGATTGCTGGCCTCCAATCACGTCGTGTCGAGCGATGCCCTGATGCTCGGCGTCGCGTTGCTGAACCTGGCCGACAACGCGCGCGAGGCCATGCCGGACGGCGGCGCCTGGACGCTGTCGACCTGCAATGAGGCCCGCGACGGTATCGC
>DASWPR010000274.1:0-20931 GCA_036398455.1 Dokdonella sp. | reverse complement strand
ATCCAGGCTTCCACCGTAGAACCGCCGTAACTATCGTTAATTAAACCAATCGGCACGCCCAGCATTTCGTTTAACAGTTTGCCAAAATAGTAAGCCGTTGCACTGAAATTGCTTACTGGCCTACACGGCCGTGCAGAATGCCGCCGGCAAGTTCGTGCAGCCGACCGCCGAAAGCTTCCAGGCCGCCGCTGCCAGCGCCGACTGGAAGAACGCGAAGGATTTCTTCCTGGTGATCACCAACGCGCCGGGCGAGAACTCCTGGCCGATCACCGCGACCAATTTCATCCTCGTCTACAAGCAGCCGAAGGACAAGGAAGGCACCAAGGCCGCGCTCGACTTCTTCAAGTGGGCTTACGCCGATGGCGGCAAGCAGGCCGAAGAACTCGACTACGTGCCGCTGCCGAAGGCGCTGATCGAGCAGATCGAAGCCTACTGGTCGGCGCAGGTCAAGCTCTGAGAGTGAATTCCGGCGCCGCCGTCGAGGCGGCACCGCAGCTGGGAATGTAGTGCCCCGCCCTCTCCTTCGCCGCACGCGGCGACGGAGAGGGTTTTTCCGCACGTATCGACCGACATCTTGCTCATGGCCGCCAACCCGGATGCTCTTTCCCCGTCGCTGACCGCCGCCGTCGTCGACGCGGACCGTCGCAACGTACACGATGCACGCGCCGACAGCGTGTTCCGCTGGACCGTCGCCGCCGCCGGCATGTTCGTGCTGTGCGCACTGGCCGGCGCCGCGCTGTCGATGTTGTGGGGCGGGCGCCAGGCGTTCGCCACCTTTGGATTCGGATTCCTGACGTCGACCGAATGGGACGCCGTCAATCATCAGTTCGGCGCGCTGGTGCCGATCTACGGCACGCTCGTCACCGCGCTGATCGCGATGATCATTGCGGTGCCGGTCAGCTTCGGCATCGCCCTGTTCCTGACCGAGGTCGCGCCGAACTGGCTGCGCGGACCGGTCGCCGCGGCGATCGAACTGCTCGCCGGCATCCCGTCGATCATCTACGGCATGTGGGGCCTGTTCGTGTTCGTGCCGATCATGGGCGAATACATCACGCCCTGGCTCAACGACCACCTCGGCTGGATCCCGCTGCTCGGTCCGCTGTTCACCGGCCCGCCGCTCGGCATCGGCATGCTGACCGCCGGCATCGTGCTCGCGGTGATGGTGATTCCGTTCATTTCCTCGGTCATGCGCGAAGTCTTCCTGACCGTGCCGACGCGCCTGAAGGAATCGGCGTACGCACTCGGCAGCACCACCTGGGAAGTGGTCTGGGACATCGTGCTGCCGTACACGCGCTCGGCCGTCATCGGCGGCGTCTTCCTCGGCCTCGGCCGCGCGCTCGGCGAGACGATGGCGGTGACCTTCGTGCTCGGCAACGCACATCAGCTGACCGCATCGCTGCTGATGCCGGGCAACTCCATCGCGGCGACCATCGCCAACGAATTCACCGAAGCCGATTCGGACATCTACCGCTCCTCGCTGATCGCGCTCGGCTTCCTGCTGTTCATCGTCACCTTCATCGTCCTGGCGGCGGCGAAACTGATGCTGAGCCGGCTGTCGCGCCACGAGGGCCTGAAATGAGCGCCGACATGAACGCCATCGCTTCGACGAATGCGGTCTCCGACAGCCTCTACCGCCGGCGCCGCCTGACCAACGGCTTCAACCTGATCGCATCCGGCCTGTGCGCCGTGTTCGGCCTGTTCTGGCTGGTGTGGATCCTGTGGACCACGCTGATGCACGGCATCGCGGCAATGAAGCCCGGACTGTTCACGCAGATGACGCCGCCGCCGGGTTCGGACGGCGGCATCGCCAATGCACTGTTCGGCAGCCTGCTGATGAGCGTGATCGCGATCCTGATCGGCACGCCGATCGGCGTCGCCGCCGGCACGTATCTCGCCGAGTTCGCCAAGAAGCGCGCAATCGGCGAAGTGATCCGCTTCGTCAACGACATCCTGCTGTCGGCGCCGTCGATCGTGCTCGGCCTGTTCGTCTACACCCTGGTCGTGCGCCAGACCGGCCACTTCTCCGGCTGGGCCGGATCGCTCGCGCTCGCGCTGATCGTGCTGCCGGTGGTCGTGCGCACTACCGACGAGATGCTGCAGCTGGTGCCGAGCCAGATGCGCGAAGCCGCGCTGTCGCTTGGCGTGCCGCAGTGGAAAGTGACGATGCAGGTGCTCTACCGCTCGGCGCTCCCCGGCATCATGACCGGCATCCTGCTGGCGCTCGCGCGCATCAGTGGTGAAACGGCGCCGCTGCTGTTCACCGCGCTCAACAACCAGTACTGGACCAGCGACCTCGCCAAGCCGATGGCCAGCGTTCCGGTCGTCGTCTTCCAGTACGCGATGAGCCCGTACGAATCCTGGCAGAGCCTGGCCTGGGCCGGCGCCTTCGTCGTCACCGTTTTCGTGCTGCTCCTCAGCATTCTTTCCCGCGCGATCCTGCTGCGCAACAAGGTAAGCCATGACTGACGCCCATTTTTCCCTCGCGCCCGCCGCGGCTTCCGCCGCCGCTGCCGTCGCCGTCTCGACCGAACGGCCGAAGATGGCTGCGCGCAATCTCGACTTCTTCTACAACGGCTTCCATGCGTTGAAGGGCGTCAACTTCGACATCGCCGAGAAGCGCGTGACCGCGCTGATCGGACCGTCCGGTTGCGGCAAGTCGACGTTGCTGCGCATCTTCAACCGCATCTACTCGATCTACCCGAAGCTCGAGGCGAAGGGCGAGGTGCTGCTCGACGGCGAGAACATCCTCGATCCGAAGTACCCGCTGAACCGCCTGCGCTCGAAGGTCGGCATGGTGTTCCAGAAGCCGGTGCCGTTTCCGATGTCGATCTACGACAACATCGCCTACGGCATCCGCCACTACGAAAAACTGCCGAAGGCGGAGATGGACGTGCGCGTCGAGCAGGCCCTGACCCAGGGTGCGCTGTGGGGCGAGGTCAAGGACAAGCTGAAGCAGAGTGCGCTCGGCCTTTCCGGCGGTCAGCAGCAGCGCCTGTGCATCGCACGCGCGATCGCCCTGCGGCCCGAGGTGATCCTGCTCGACGAACCGACCTCGGCGCTCGATCCGATCGCCACCGGCAAGATCGAGCAGCTCGTCGCCGAGCTGAAGGACCACTACACGATCGCGATCGTCACGCACAACATGCAGCAGGCCGCGCGCTGTTCGGATTTCACGGCCTTCATGTACCTCGGCGAGCTGATCGAGTTCGGCGACACCGAGATGCTGTTCACCAAGCCGACCAAGAAGCAGACCGAGGACTACATCACCGGACGGTTCGGTTGATCGTCCCGGGTGTATTTTTCCCGCTCGTCATTCCCGCGCACGCGGGAATCCAGCTTGCCTTCGGCGTGACCGGCGATGGCTTCCCGCTCGTGCGGGAATGAGGGCATCGAAACACGTATCAGCCTGCGCTTCACGCACTGCGGACGACCACCCATGACCACGACAACTTCGCCTTCCGAACACATCGTCAAGAGCTACGACGACGAACTCAAGCGCCTGACCGGCGAAATCCAGCGCATGGGCGACCTCGCGCTCGCGCAGCTCGATGCCTCGATCGACGCGGCCATGGAACGCGACAGCGATGCCGCATTGAAGGTCGTGCAGAACGACGCCGCCATCGACACGCTCGAACACGACGTCAGCCACGATGTGGTGCGCCTGCTCGCGCTGCGCCAGCCGATGGCGCGCGACCTGCGCGAAATCCTCGCGGCCCTGCGCATCGCCGCCGACATCGAACGCATCGGCGACTACGCGGCCAATGTCGCCAAGCGCTCGATCGTGCTGAACCAATCCGCGCCGGTGCAGCTCGCCTATTCGCTGCCGCGCCTCGCCCGCCTGGCCGAGGGACTGGTGCGCGAAGTGCTGGCGGCCTACAAAGACAACGATGCCGACCGTGCGCTCGAAGCCTGGACGCGCGACGAGGAACTCGACGAGCAGTACACCGGCCTGTTCCGCGAACTGCTGACGTACATGATGGAAGACCCGCGCAACATCACCGAGTGCACGCATCTGCTGTTCATGGCGAAGAACCTCGAACGCATCGGCGATCATGCGACCAACATCGCCGAGAACGTCTACTTCCTGGTGCACGGCACGCACATCGGCCAGACGCGCCGCAAAGGCGACACCACGGCGCTGCCGGTCGACGATCCGCGCTGAGATTCACTCGCGACGAATCAGCCAGCCGGCCGCGACCCTGTTTCCAGAGGGATGCCCGCTTTCGCGGGCATGACGCCGCCTGATCGTTCGAATTGCCCGCGCTAGTCGACCTCGACCAGCGGCGCGCCCTCGATCATCCCGCCGATCAGCGCAGCCGCGCCGAAGCCGGCCTGTGCGAACCGGTCGAGTACGTCGCTTGCGGAAGCAGGCGCGCAGGCGACCAGCAATCCGCCCGACGTCTGCGGATCCGACAGCAGCGCCTGCATGACCGCATCGATGCCCGCCCCCAGACGCACGTCGGCGCCATAGGAAGCCCAGTTGCGTGCCGACGCGCCCGTCACGCAACCCGCCTCGGCGAATGCACGCGCGGCGGCCAGCAGCGGAACATCGCCGCCGCGCAGGCGTGCGCCGAGGAGCGAACCGCGGCAGACCTCGAGCAGATGCCCGAGCAGGCCGAAGCCGGTGACGTCGGTCAGCGCGTGCACCCCGTCGAGCGCGGCCAGCGCGGGACCGACGCGATTGAGCTGGGTCGTCGTGTCGATCAGGTCGCGATAGCCGGTCGCGTCGAGCGCGCCCTTCTTCAACGCCGCCGAGTAGACGCCGACGCCGAGCGGCTTGCCGAGGATCAGCACGTCGCCCGCACGCGCCGCCGAATTCCGCTTGATGCGCGAGGGATGCACCAGGCCGAGCGCCGCAAGCCCGTAGATCGGCTCCACCGAATCGATGCTGTGGCCGCCGGCAATGGGGATGCCGGCCGCCGTGCAGACCGCTTCGCCGCCGCGCAGGATGTCGCGGATGACCGACGCCGGCAGCACCGTGACCGGCATGCCGACGATCGCCAGCGCGAAGATCGGCGAGGCGCCCATCGCGTAGACGTCGGACAAGGCATTGGTCGCGGCGATGCGGCCGAAATCGAATGGATCGTCGACGATCGGCATGAAGAAATCGGTCGTGGCGACGAGCGCCTGCTGGTCGTTCAACCGGTACACCGCGGCATCGTCCGAGGTCTCGCGGCCGACCAGCAGGTCGGCGTAGCTGCGTGCCGGCGCGGACTCCCGCAGCAGGTCGGCCAGTACGCCCGGCGCCAGCTTGCAACCGCAGCCGCCGCCGTGGGAAAGCGAGGTCAGGCGCGGTGCGGGGGCTTCGTCGGTCGACATGGCGGGAAGATCCTATTTTTGTATTTTGCAGCGTCGTATAGTGGCCGCGCAGAGCTGCATCCTACGTCCACACGGGGGAGCTGACGATGAAACGTCGCGATTTTCTGCTCGGCGCCGCGGCAGGTTCCGCCGCGCTCGCCTTGCGCGCGCCGCGTGCCGAAACCGCAGCCAAAAGCGCGCAACCGGGATGGCGAACCTTCGAGGTCGTCACCCGCGTCGACATCGCCGAACCGGTCGGCACCACGCGCCTGTGGCTGCCGCTGCCGATGCGCCAGCCGACGGACTATCAGCGCATCTTGAATACGCACTGGGACGCACCGGGTGCGGGTCGCGCGAAGATTGTCGCGATGCCCCACTACGGCGTCGAGCTGCTGGCGGTCGAGTGGTCCGACGAACACGGCGTCGGCACGGTTACCGCGACCAGCCAGGTGCAGACCCGCGACCGGCGCGTCGCGATCGATGCAGGGAATATGAAACGCGGCGGCGACTCGACGCAAGGCCTGCGCGAATTCCTGCGGCCCACGCGCCTGCTGCCAACCGACGGCATCGTCAAATCGACCGCCACGCAGATCACCGCGGGTCAGCGTACCGACATCGACAAGGCGCGCGCAATCTACGAATGGGTCGTCGAGAACACCAGCCGCGATCCGAAGACGCCCGGCTGCGGCGTCGGCGATGTCGCCAGCATGCTCGAAACGAATCACCTCAGCGGCAAATGCGCCGACATCAACGCGCTGTTCGTCGCACTGGCGCGCGCGGCGAACATTCCCGCGCGCGATGCCTATGGCGTGCGCGTCGCCGATTCGCGGCTGGACTACCACTGCCTCGGACGCAGCGGCGATGTCAGCAAGGCGCAGCACTGCCGCGCGGAATTCCATGCTCGCGGACATGGCTGGATCCCGGTCGATCCGGCCGACGTGCGCAAGCTCATGCTGGAAGAAGCGCCAGGCGGCCTGCCGGCGACCGACCCGAAGGTGCAGAGCGCGCGCGCTTTCCTGTTCGGCAACTGGGAAATGAACTGGATCGCGTACAACCATGGTCACGACATCGCATTGCCGGGTTCCGACCGCAAGCCGGTGCCGTTCCTGATGTACCCGAACGGCGCCACGGGCGAGCGCCAGCTCAACAGCCTCGATCCGGCTGCGTTCCGCTATTCGATCACATCGCGCGAAATCGTCGCCTGATGCGGCGGTAGCGGGCGATGCGCAACGGTCTTCCGCAGCGTTCTGCGCGAAGGCCAACCTGGCCGAGTCGACGAGGGCAATAGTCCGGATTGCCGCGTTCGGACGACTCATCGCAGCATGCCCCGCTGCTTCATCGTTCAGCGAGGCATGCAGGCAGCGTGACGAAGAATCGTGCCGTCGTAGGAACAGCTGACGATATCGTGTTCGTTCAAGGCGAGCGCGTCGGTCGCGAAGCTCTCGTGCCGATACGCATGATGCAGGGAGCCGTCGACGAGGTTCCAGATCCGCACGCAGCCGTCCTCCCCTGCACTCACGAGCGTGTCGGAACCGAGCCGGCGAACGCGCCGCACTGCAGCCGAGTGCGCTCGCCACTTTCGCTGCAGCATCCAGCCTCCGTCGCTGCGGCGCCAGATGCCGATGTGACCGTCGATAGCGCCGCTGGCGAGCCACGTTCCATCGGCGGCGACAGCCAGTGCGCGCAAGGGCGAATCGCCCGGCATGCGAAAGACGACCTGTGCGGATCGCCGGCTCCAGACTTCGATATCGCCCCGCTCCGACGCACAGGCCAGTTCATCACCGCCCACTTCGGCGATGTCCCATACCCAATCGCTCGAAACGAGATTCTGCTGCAATCGGCCATCCCTTCCCCAGCAGCGGATCGCGCCGTCCGCGCCGCCGCTGGCGATATCGCCGTCGGCCAGCACGGTCACGGCCAGCGCAGCCGCATCGTGCGCGACGACGACGCGTTCGCACGTTCGTGCATCGATGTCCCACCAACGCAGCGTGCGATCGCGCGAGACCGATGCCAGCCGTCCTTGCCCTGCAGTTGCAAGGCCCAGCACGGACTGCGTGTGTCCGCGCAACATTCCCTGCAGGCAGCCGTCTTCGCTCCACAGGCGAATCGTGCAATCACGGCCCGCACTGGCCACGCCGCCGGCGGTTCTTTCAAGCGTCCACACATAGCCGTCGTGTGCGGGCGAAAATGCTCTGCTCGCCTGCGCAGGCACGTCGTCGCACCGATAGATCACGTCGCTGCGCAGGATGTGCTTCGTGCCCGCCGTCACTTCCGCGCCGGCGTGCCAAAGTTCGTGATCGAAAAGAATCAGGCTGCCGGCACGCGGCCGCACCCTGGCAATGGGCCCGGCGGCCGTTTCCGCGCTCGGCCCTCGATCGTAGAACAGCGTGTCGCCGCCCTCGAAGTCATCGCCGTCATCGAGGTAGATCATGAAGGTGAGCCGCGACTGCCTGCCGATGCCGGCGTGATGCACTCCGTCCTGATGAATCCCGAATCGCTGGCCGGGGCCATATCGGCAGAAGCGGAAGCGCGAATTGATGGCGCCCAGCTCCCACCGTCGCTGCGCGGTGGCCGTACCGGCTTCAACCACAGTGGCAGGGGCGTAGGGGCGCAGCCGCGTCAGAAGCTGGTCGGCCAGGGCCGCATCATCGACGACCTGCCGATCATGGTTTCGATAGGACCGCGGGTAATCGGAAGCCGATGACCTGAACCCGCGCGCTTCGCTCGACGCGATATGCCGCCAGCACTCGGCGCGTGACAGAAATCCGGGAACGATCAGGCAGAACTCTGGACGTTCCGGCAACGGATAGACGATCGAACGCTTCGGATCCCGGTTCATCGGAGATATAAATTGGTTGGCTGACCAATAAACAATCTACGCGAACTCCATCGTGCGTTCAAGTATTATTTGGTCATTCAACCAAGGAAATGCCGCATGCCTCGCAGGCCGAATACCGACCAACGCCGCGCGCAGATCGTCGCGGCGGCCCTCGAGGTAATAGGACGACTCGGCTACGAGAAAGCAACGGTGCAGGCCATCGCCAAGGAGGCCGGGCTGGCCCCCGGCCTTATCCACTATCACTTCAGCAACAAACAGGAAATCCTCGTCTCCCTGGTCGGGTCGATCGCAGAGTACGCGCGCACCCGCTTTGAACAGATCCTGGGCGGCACGCTGGATGCCGACGAGCGCCTGCACGCCTATCTGAAGGCACGCCTCGCACTGGGCGCCGGAGCTTCGCCATCCATGGTGGCGGCCTGGGTCGTGATCGGCGCAGAAGCCATTCGCCAACCGGAGGTGCGCAAGATCTACCAGCGCGCGATTGCGGCCGAGCTGGATGTGCTGGACGGCCTGATTGCAGACTGCCTGGTCAAACGCAAGCGCGATACTCGCCAGGTACGCCCTCTGTCAGCGGCCCTGGTCGCGATGATGGCGGGCGCGTTCCAGCTGTCCAGTGCCGCTGCGAAGGTGATGCCGGTGGGCTACGCTGCGCAGGCAGCGATCGACTTCGCGATGGCGGGCATCAAGGCAGCACCTCGCCTTTCCTGATGGCCGCCGCATGATGGCGATCGTGCCGACGCGTTGCGGTCCATTCCGGCCGCGGGCATGGCGGAAGGCAGCAGGAGTCGAACCTACCGGGGAACGGCTGACGCCCCCCACTGGGTTTGAAGCCCAGCCGCACCACCGGATGCGCGTGCCTTCCAGCGTGTCGCACGCAATCGGCTAGCCGTCGATGCGCCAGCCGCTGTCCGCACGCAGCACATGCGCATCGCGCACGCGCCGAGTGTAGCCAACGCGATCGAAGAACTCCAAGATCTGGATCGTGCGCTTGCGCCCAAGCCCGATGGCGTCGCGATAGTGCGCTGCCTCGACGGCGCCGTGCTGTTGCCCCAGCGTGCGCAGGATGTCGGCGAGTTCGCGCACGTTCTCGCGCGTGTAGAACAGGTCGCGTACGACCTGATGAAAGGTTCCCTGGGTGACGCAGGCGCGCAAGGTCTTGCGCACGTCTTCTTCCGGTACACCCACGCTCGCGGCGAGATCGCGCACCCATGGCGGGTCGAAACGCCCCGCCGCAATCATCGGCTGCAGTTTCCGCACAAGCGCGTGGTCGCGTTCGCTCAGGCTGACCCGATGGCCGGGCAGATGCAGCCACGGGCCGCTGCGCAGCACGTGCTGCTCCTGCACCAGCGCATCGACCAGGGCACGCCAGAGTGCATCGGGTGCGTTCGGCATCGCGATGCGCCGCAAACGTCCGATATCGACGCCGCGTTCGTCCGCAGCCTGCGCGTGGAACTCGCGCAAGGCGGCGAGCACGCGCTCGCGCAACGCCTGCCAGCGCGCCGAGGTCAACACGAAACGCCCGCGCGAGGTGTCGACCGCCTGCGCTTCGGGCGGCCATTCGAGCCGGTCCGCCGCGCGCCCCGTCAACCGGACCAGGTCGTCGAGGCCAATGCCATACCTCGCCTGTTGCAGCAGCGCACCGATGCCGTCGCCGGCGAGCATGCGTTCGATCGCATCGAGCCACGCCTGCCGCTCTGCACTTCGGCGCTTGCGCGCCGGTGCGCAAGGATCGATGACGACGCCGCCACCGATGGTGCGCGCGGCCTGTGCATCGCGCGCGATGAAGCGGTCGCCGGGCGTCGCGCACAGCGGCGCATCGAAGACCAGCTGCACGCGTCGCGATCCATCGGCTGACGCATCCGCCTCCAGCGGCACCCCGTGCGCGAGCCGATGCGAGGTACCGAGATGGATATGCAGCGGTGCCCAGTTCGACAGCGGCGCCGACGCGGCATCGAGCCGGTGCAGGCGCACGTCGATGCGCGAGGTCGCTGCGAATGCGCGCGCGTCGGCGATCCAGTCGCCGCGCGCGAGCGCGCTCTTGTCGACGCCGGCAAGATTCAACGCGCAGCGCTGCCCGGCGCGGCCCTGCTCCGATGCCTGGTTCTGCGCATGGATGCTGCGCACGCGCACCGGCAGACCGGCCGGCATCGCCACGCAGTGGTCGCCCACGTGGACCGTACCGGCATGCACAGTACCGGTGACGATCGTGCCGTGCCCGGGCAGCGTGAAGACGCGGTCGACGGCGAGCCGGAACAAGCCGTCGGCGCGACGCTGCGGCAGCCGCCGTGCGCTCGCATGGAGATGCGCGCGCAACGCGGCGACGCCGTCGTCATCGGCAGCGGTCGCGTCGAGCGGAAAGATCGGCGACCCGCGCAGCGGCGTCGGCGCGAGCAGTTCGGCAATCTGCGTACGCACGCGTTCGATGCGCGCCGCGTCGACGCGATCGGCCTTGCTCAGCGCGATGGCAGCCTGCCCGATGCCGAGCAGGCCGAGGATCGCCAGGTGCTCGCGCGTCTGCGGCATCACGCCATCGTCGGCGGCGATCACCAGCAGGGCGAAATCGATGCCGCCGGCACCGGCGACCATCGTGTGCACCAGGCGCTCGTGACCCGGTACGTCGATGAAGCCGAGCACCTCGCCGCCGTCCGGCGCGCTGCCGTCGAGGGGCGCGTACGCGTAACCGAGTTCGATCGAGATGCCGCGCGCCTTCTCTTCTTTCAGGCGATCGGTGTCGACGCCGGTGAGCGCACGCACCAGGCTGGTCTTGCCATGGTCGATGTGTCCCGCGGTACCGACGATCATGGATGCAGCAAAGGCAACTGTGCGGCAAACGCCGCTTCATCCACTTCTTCCAGGCAGCGCAGGTCGAGCCAGAGCGTCTTCTCCGCGATGCGGCCGATGACGGGGCGCGGCAGGCCGCGCAGCGCCGTTTCGAGCCGGTCGAGGCTGCCGCTGCCTTTGCGCCGCAGGATCGCCCAACCATGGCTCGGCAGCCGTCCGACCGGCAACGCGCCGCTGCCGACCTGGCTCGTCATCGCGGCGACGCTCGCTGCGTAGGCGTCGCCGAGCGCCGACTGCAGTGCGGGCAGCAAGCGCTGCGCCTGCGCTTCGATCGCCGCGTCGCTGCGCGTCAGCAGGCGCAGGCTGGCGAGGCGTTCGGCCAGCCGGTCCGGCGCGCGATACAGCGCCAGCACCGGCTCGAGCGCGGCCAATGTCAGTTTGCCGACGCGCAGGGCGCGCTTCAGCGGGTTCTTCTTCAGCCGCCGCACCCACTCCGCGCGGCCCGCGACGATGCCGGCTTGCGGACCGCCGAGCAGCTTGTCGGCGCTGAAGGCGACGAGGTCGGCGCCGGCAGCCAGCGTTTCGCGCACGGTCGGTTCGCCCGGCAGGTTCCATTGCCGCAGATCGACCAGGTTGCCGCTGCCGAGATCGACCGCGAGCGGAATGCCGCGCTCGCGGCCGATTCCGGCCAGTGCGGCGACATCGACGCTGGCGGTAAAGCCGCTGATCGCGTAGTTGCTCGCATGCACCTTCATCAGCAACGCCGTGCGCGCACCGATCGCCTCGGCGTAGTCGGATGCATGCGTGCGATTCGTCGTGCCGACTTCGACCAGCTTCGCGCCGGCGCCGCGCATCACGTCCGGGATGCGGAACGCACCGCCGATTTCGACCAGTTCGCCGCGCGAGACGATCACCTCGCGGCGATTGGCCAGCGTGTTGAGGATCAGCAGTACCGCAGCGGCATTGTTGTTGACGACGGTCGCGGCTTCGGCACCGGTGAGTTCGCAGATCAGACCCTCGACCAGGTCGTCGCGATCGCCGCGGGCGCCGCTTGCGAGGTCGAATTCGAGATTCACCGGCGCGGTCATCGCCTGCACCACGGCGGCGACCGCGGCCTCCGGCAACACGGCGCGGCCGAGATTGGTGTGCAATACGGTGCCGGTCAGATTGAACACCGCGCGCAGGCGTGGCCGCTGTCGTGCTTCGAGTTCGCCGGCGGCATCGAGTGCGATGCGCTCGGGTGCGAGTGCAGCGCGCTCGACGCCGCCGGCAACGATCCGCGTGCGCAGAAGATCCAGCTGCGCACGCAGCGTCGTGACCAGTTCGCCGCGTCCGTGGCGCGCGAGCGCATCGGCGAATGCAGCGTGATTGAGCAGCTTGTCGAGCGCGGGGATATCCGCCGCGACGGCGATCTCGCGCTGCGCGGGCGTCGCGGCCACGGCTCAGTCTCCGATGGCTTGCCAGAGCAGCGGATTGCCGCTGGCGCGGTGGTAGCCGTTCTCGCCGAGCAGCAGGTCGAGCGCGAGACTGGCGAGGTCGTCGGCCAGCGGTTCGAGCGCCGGAGCGTTTTCCTGATAGAGGATCTTGCGATAGCTGCGGCAGACATCGCACGACTCCGCGCGCACTGCGGCCGCCGACGATTCGGCGGCGTCGTGGCCTGCGTCCGCGCGACTCAGCGAGTGATAGCCGATGTCCTTGCCGTTGGCGCCGCAGCTGGTGCACTCCACGCGCACGTAGTGCCACTCGCCGGCACACAATCCACAGTGCAGATAGCGATAGCCGGTATACGGCGACTGCGCGGCGACGATGCTCGCAACCGGCAGCGTGCCGCACAGCGGACACACGCGGGGTACGTCGAGCGCCTGCACGCGATCGGCGACGAACGCCGCGGTCAGCGCGACCCAATGGACCTGCAGCGCCGCCATCAGGAACGGCGCGGCTGCGATGTCGATCTGCGCCGGCTGCACGGCAAGCAGGGCATCGGCCTGCGCCTCCAGCCAGTCCGACGACGCTTCACGCAGACGCAGCGAGAGGGCGACAACGCCGGCAGGAATAGCGGACGCGGACGCGACGGCCGCGACCAGCTCGCGCAGGACATCCCGCCACTTCGCATCACGCGGCCAGCCGGTCGCGAGGATCGGCGGCATCCTGTATTCGCCTGCCTGTTCGATCTGCGCGGCGCTCGGCAATACCGTATCGAAGCGGGCGAGCGCGGACTGCTGCGCGTCCGCCAGCGATGCCAGCAATCGCAGATAGCCGTCCAACGCGTTGCCGCCGGCGAGTTCGCGCAGTCGCTCGGCGCGGCGCGCGAAGACGCGCTTGCGATCCGGCAGGCGCACGCGCGGGATCGAACGCTGCGCGAGGGTTTCGATCTGACCGGGTTCGAGTATGCGCTGCGCCATGAAAGACCGGGCCACGGGGAACTCGGTCTATCCTCGCCGGAGCGGGCGTGCACGTCCAGCGCATTCGTGCGTGGTCCGCCTCCGCGGCAATGCACCGCCCGCCGCGGCGCCCGGCAGAAACAGCGCTACTTCGGTTGTACGTCTTTGCGCACTTCGCGCAACCACAGGCGATGATGCTTCCAGGCCCAGCCGTACGAGACCGTGCCGCGCGTCATCGCGCGGATGGACCCCTTGACCCAGATGCCGGCGTAGATGTGCACGATGATCGAGCAGATCAGCACGAACGCGGCGACCGCGTGCAGCAGCGAGGCGAAGCGGATCACCTCGACCGGGAAGTACAGCGAAAAATACGCACGCCACATCACGATGCCCGAGGCCAGCAGCGCCAGCAGGCAGGCGATGAGGGTGAAGTACAGCAGCTTCTGGCCGGCGTTGTAGCGACCGACTTCGGGCAACCGTTCTTCGTGGTTCTCGACCACGTCCTTCATCTGCTTCAGCCACGCCCAGTCGCGCGGGCGCATCAGATTGTCGTTCCAGAAATGCGCCGCGAGCAGCGCGAACGCGCACACCATGACCAGGCCGATGAACGGATGCAGGATACGCGTCCATGGACCGCCGCCGAACAGGTTGGTCAGCCAGAACAGCGCCGGGTGGAACAAGGCGAGGCCGGACAGGGCGAGCAGCACGAAACTGATCGCGACGATCCAGTGGTTGATCCGCGTGCCGGGGGTGTAGCGCACGATCTCGTTGGGTTTCGGCTCGCTCATGAGATTTTCTCCAGCTCGCGCCGCGCGGCCTCTTCGTCGCGCTCATCGGTCTCGTTCGGTCCGATGCCGATGTAGTGCAGGAAGCCGACGAAGGCGGTCGCGGCCATCGCGAACAGTGCCAGCGGCTTGCTGACGCCCTTCCATAGCCCGACCATCGCGCTGATCTTCGGGTTTTCCGGCAGCCCGGCATACAGCATCGGCTGGTCGGCGTGATGCAGCACATACATCACGTGCGTGCCGCCGACGCCGGCCGGGTCGTACAGGCCGGCCTGGTCGAAGCCGCGCGATTTCAGATCCTCGATGCGCTCGGCCGCGTGCTGCTTCATGTCTTCCTTGTCGCCGAACACGATCGCGCCGGTCGGGCAGGTCTTCACGCAGGCGGGTTCGAGTCCGACCGCCACGCGGTCGGAGCACAACGTGCATTTGTAGGCTTTCTTGTCCTGCTTGGAAATGCGCGGGATGTTGAACGGGCAGCCGGTCACGCAATAGCCGCAGCCGATGCAGTTTTCTTCGTGGAAATCGACGATGCCATTGGCGTACTGCACGATCGCGCCGGGCGACGGGCAGGCCTTCAGGCAGCCCGGATCGGCGCAGTGCATGCAGCCGTCCTTGCGGATCAGCCATTCCAGATCGCCTTTCGGCGTCTCGTGTTCGGTGAAGCGCATCAGCGTCCAGGAGTGTTCGCTGAGGTCGTGCGGATTGTCGTAGTGGCCGGTGCAGGTGCCGATCTCGTCGCGCAGGTCATTCCATTCCATGCATGCGACCTGGCATGCCTTGCAGCCGATGCACTTGGTCACGTCGATGAGCTTGGCGACCTGCCCGGTATGTGCGCCGCGCGCCTGCGGCTCCGGCAGGGTGGTGGCGGAGCGGCGCAGGATGTCGAGCGATTGCAGTGCCATGCGCGTCTCCTCAAGTACCGTCGAGCGGAAGGCCATCGTCCCGGCGAAGGCCGGGATGCCCATCGATCTTCGCGCCGGAAAGCAAACCGGGTTCGGACCCTTGCCGGAATGACGCCGCCGCAACGGGATTGTTCTTCATGGCGGCTACACCTTCTCGACCTTGACCAGGAACGCCTTGAATTCCGGCGTCTGCGAATTGCCGTCGCCGACCGAAGGCGTCAGCGTGTTGGCGATGAAGCCCGGCTTGGCGATGCCCATGAAACCCCAGTGGATCGGCACGCCGACCGTGTGCACGGTCCTGCCCTCGATCTTCAGCGGCCGGATGCGCTTGGTCACCATCGCGACCGCCTTGATGAAACCGCGGTTCGAGCTGACCTTGACCTGGCTGCCGTTGTCGATGCCGAGTTCGTCGGCAAGCGCCGCCCCGATCTCGACGAACTGCTGCGGCTGGATGATCGCGTTGAGGCGGACGTGCTTCGTCCAATAGTGGAAATGTTCAGTCAGGCGATAGGTGGTGGCGACATGCGGGAACTCGGCCGCCTTGCCCAATGCCGCGCGGTCGCGCGGGAACACGCGCGCGGCCGGATTGCTGGTCGCCTGCGGCTGCTTCGGGTTGAGCGGGTTGTAGCCGAGCGGATTCTCGAACGGCTCGTAGTGCTCGGGGAACGGACCTTCGTTCATGCCGCCGCGCGCGAAGAAGCGTGCGACGCCCTCGGGGTTCATGATGAACGGCCCCATCCCGCCGGCCGGATTCTCGTCGGCCTTGAAGTCCGCCACGTCCGCGCCGGTCCACGCGGTGCCGTTCCAGCCGACCAGCTTGCGCGCCGGATCGAATGGCTTGCCGCTCGGATCGCACGACGCTCGGTTGTACAGCACGCGCCGATTGGCCGGCCACGCCCATGCCCAGTTCAGCGTCTGGCCGATGCCGGTCGGGTCGGCGTTGTCGCGCCGGGCCATCAGGTTGCCGGTCGGCCCCCAGGCGCCGCAGAAGATCCAGCAGCCGCTCTGGGTGCTGCCGTCGTCGCGCAGTTCGGCGAAGCCGGCCAGCTGCTCGCCGGCCTTGCGCGTGATCCTGCTCGGATCTTTCGGATCGGCCAGGTCCTTCAGCGCGCTGCCGGAATACTCGCGCGCGAGTTCTTCCGGATTCGGGCTTTCCGGCTGCGCGTACTTCCAGGTGAGATTGACGATCGGGTCGGGGAACGCACCGCCTTCCTTCGCATACATCGCACGCAGCCGCGTGTGCAGGCCGGCCATGATCTCCAGATCGCTGCGCGCCTCGCCGGGCGGATTGGCGCCTTTCCAGTGCCATTGCAGCCAGCGCGCCGAGTTCACCAACGCGCCGTTCTCTTCGGCGAAACAGGTCGTCGGCAGGCGGAATACCTCGGTCTGGATCGCGGCCGAGTCGACATCGTTGTGCTCGCCGTAATTTTTCCAGAACTCCGAGGTCTCGGTCGCCAGCGGATCCATGATGACGAGGAACTTCAACTTGGCGAAGGCCGTGTTCAACTTGGCCTTGTTCGGCGCCGCCGCGAGCGGATTGAACCCCTGCGCGATGTAGCCGTTGACCTTGCCGTCGTACATCAGCTCGTAGACCTGCAGGATGTCGTACAGCTTGTCGACCTTGGGCAGGTAGTCGTAGGCCCAGTTGTTCTGCGCGTTGGCCGCATCGCCCCACCAGGTCTTCATGAAGCTCACATGGAACTTCGGCGTGTTCTGCCAGTAGCTGAGCTGGTTCGGCCGCAGCGGCTTGAGCGCGCGCGCGGCGATGAAGGCGTCGTAGGTCTGCTCGCTCTGCAGCGGCAGCGTGATGTAGCCCGGCAACTGGTTCGAGAGCAGGCCGAGATCGGTCAGGCCCTGGATGTTGGAATGCCCGCGCAGTGCATTCATGCCGCCGCCGGAGATGCCGATATTGCCGAGCAGCAGCTGCACCATCGCGCCGGTGCGGATCATCTGCGAGCCGATCGAATGCTGCGTCCAGCCGAGCGCGTACATGATCGTCATCGCGCGCGTCGGCGTCGAGGTCGAAGCGATCATGTCCCAGATCTGCATCACCTTGTCTTTCGGCGTGCCGCAGACGCTTTCGACCATTTCCGGCGTGTAGCGCGCGTAGTGCTCCTTGAGCAGCGAGAGCACGCAGCGTGGATCGGTCAGGGTCGGATCGGTCTTCACATAGCCGTCGGCGCCGAGCTCGTAGTCCCAGCTGGACTTGTCATACGTGCGCTTGTCCGCGTTGTAGCCGGAGTAGATGCCTTCGGTGAAGGTGAATCCTTCCTTCACGATGAAGGAAAGATCGGTGTAGTTGACGACGTATTCGCGCTGGATTTTGTCGTTGGCGATGAGCCAGTTGATCAGGCCGCCGAGGAAGACGATGTCGGTGCCCGGACGGATAGGCGCATAGACGTCCGCCACCGACGCCGAGCGCGTGAACCGCGGATCGACGACGATCAGCTTCGCCTTGTTGTGCGCTTTCGCTTCCGTGACCCACTTGAATCCGCACGGGTGCGCTTCGGCGGCATTGCCACCCATGATCAGGATCAGGTCGGCATTCTTGATGTCGACCCAGTGATTCGTCATCGCACCTCGGCCAAACGTCGGGGCAAGACCTGCCACCGTCGGGCCGTGTCAGACACGTGCTTGATTGTCGAACGCCAGCATGCCCCAGGAACGCGCGACCTTGTGCGTCAGGTAGCCGACCTCGTTGCTGGCCGCCGAGGCGGCGAGCATGCCGGTGGTCAGCCAGCGGTTCACGGTCAGGCCTTCGTCGGTCTTGGCGACGAAGTTGGCGTCGCGATCCTGCTTCAGCAGCCTGGCGATGCGATCGAGCGCATCGTCCCACGAGATGCGCTGCCACCTGTCCGAACCCGGCGCGCGGTATTCGGGATATTTCAGCCGGCTTTCGCTGTGGATGAAGTCGATCAGGCCGGCGCCCTTCGGACACAGCGTGCCGCGATTGACCGGATGATCCGGATCGCCCTCGATGTGGAAGATGCTCGCCTGCGCATTCTTCGCGCCATCGCCGAGCCCATACATGAGGATGCCGCAGGCGACCGAACAGTAGGGACAGGTATTGCGCGTTTCCGTCGCGCGGCTGAGCTTGAACTCACGCACTTCGGCCAGCGCCGGCGTGGGCGAGAAGCCCATCAGCGCGAGGCTCGATCCCACCAGCGTGGTGCCGGTGACTTTGAGGAATTGACGCCGGGTAAGGTCTGCCATCGGGGACTCCTACGGGGTTGCAGACTGCAGGCAGTGTATGCCCGCCCGCGCGGGCTTAACAAGACGTTGCAACCGATGGGTACGGTAGACTTCACGCTGCCCGAACGCTGCTGCCTATCGATGGACTATCTGCATACCGCCTTTGCGCTCTCCTGGTCGGAGTTCCAGTTCATCTGCGTGATCTACTGCGTCGGTTTGTCGCTGGAAAGCCTATGGCCCGCGCAGGCCGGACAGCCGCTGCGCGATATCGGCTTCAACATCGCCTACACCGCGCTTTTCCTGCTGGTCACCAACCTGCTGGTGCCGCCGCTGCAGGCGCTGACCAAGCCCTGGGTGGACCACTTCGGGCTCGCCATTCCGATCGCATTTCCCGACCATTTCCTCGGACAGCTGCTGCAGGCGCTTGCGTATCTTTTCATTTATGACTTTTTCTACTATTGGCTGCACCGCGCGCAGCACACGTTTCCGCTGCTGTGGGCGCAGCACAAGCTGCACCACTCCGATTTTTCGCTGAACGTCACGACCGGCAACCGCCATCACTGGCTGGAAGAGCCGATCCGCGTCTTCGTCGTGCTGCTGCCGATCGGCCTGCTGTTCAACCAGAAGGCCGTCAGCCTCGGCTGGCTGTGGACGGTCCTGCTGCTGTGGGGCTATTTCATCCATCTTAACCTGCGCCTCCAGCTCGGCCCGCTGACGCCGGTGTTCTGCGGCCCGCAGGTGCACCGCATCCATCACTCCGACCAGCCTGAGCATTTCGACCGCAACTTCGCCGCGTTCTTCCCGATTTTCGACATTCTCTTCGGCACGTACTGCGCACCGCGGCGCGCCGAATTTCCGACCACGGGCCTGGCCGACAAGGAAAATCTCAACGGGCTCGTGCGTGCCAGCCTCGCGCCGTTCCGCAGCTGGTTCTCCGCTGTCCGGCGCCGCTCCACTACCGCCGGCAGACCATGAGCGGCAGGCGCAACTTCGGCCTCGACGTCCTGCGTTCGCATGGCTGCATCATGATCGTGGTGATGGCCCACGGCGCGCTGCTGTACTACCACCTGTGGTCACAGCAGACCGCGCTCTGGTACGTCGGCAGCATGGGCATGGACATGTTCTTCGTGCTGAGCGGATTTCTGATCGGAGGCATCCTGCTCGACGGCATTGGAACCGGCAAGGGCTGGATCCGGCGATTCTGGGTGCGGCGCTGGATCCGCACGCTGCCGAACTACTACCTCTTCTTCATCGTCAACGTGCTGCTGTGGCGCTATGCCTATGGCGCGGTGCCGGAGTGGCCGAAATTCCTGGTCTTCGCGCAGAACCTCGCCTGGCCGCAATCGCCGTTCTTTCCGGAATCGTGGAGCCTCGCGCTCGAGGAAGTGTTCTATCTGATCGCGCCGCTGGTGTTCCTGCTTTTTTCGCTCGACCCCAAGCGGCCCAGGCGAACGCTCATCGTGTGGGCGGTGATCATCCTCGGCGGCATCGCAGCGCGATGGGGATGGGCACTGACGCATGCCGATACCTGGGAAGACGGCGTCAAGAAAACCGTCGCCGCGCGCGGGGATGCCATCGCCTGGGGCATGTTCGCCGTGCAGTGGGTGCGCCACATGCGGCCGTCGCGTGAGCGCAGTCGGCAGCTCGCCACTGTGGGTGCCGTACTGCTCGCGGTCGCGGCCGTGGCATTCCTGGCCAACGACGAGAACACCAGCCTGATTGCGAAAATCGTCCCGTTCACGCTGAACGGGGCAGGCTTCGCGTTGATCGTGCCATGGTTCGCCGGCCTCGACAGTTCGCGCGTGCCGAGGTGGTACTACATCGCAACGGACCGCCTCGCGGTGTGGTCTTACTCCTGGTACGTCACCCACCTGGTCGTGATACGACTGATGGACCTCGTCGTGCCGGGTCGCTACGGCTTTGCGCTGACCACCTG
Organism: Dokdonella sp.; assembly: GCA_036398455.1. Taxonomy (GTDB): domain Bacteria; phylum Pseudomonadota; class Gammaproteobacteria; order Xanthomonadales; family Rhodanobacteraceae; genus Dokdonella_A. The sequence continues at coordinate 817 of DASWPR010000274.1, read as the reverse complement.
CAAATACCTGGTCTATGTGGCGGTTTCCCTGCTGTGGGCGCGCGCGAACTACATCTACTTCGAAAAACCCATCCTGCGCTGGCGCGACCGCCTGGTCGGCGGCAGCGACTTCCATGTGCTGCCGGTCGAAAAGGCGGCTGCGGATGCCGCGCAACCATCGCCGGAGGTTGCGCGCGACGCGGCCGTCTAGCGCTGACGCAGCGTCTCGAACAGCACGATCCCGGTGGCGACCGAAACATTGAGGCTCTCGACATCGCCGCGCATCGGAATCTGCGCCAGAAAATCGCAGGTTTCGCGGGTCAGTCGACGCATGCCCTCGCCTTCGCTGCCGAGCACCAGCGCGATCGGCCCTTTCAGATCGACCGAGTAGATCGACTGCGCCTCTTTTTCGCCGACCAGCCCGACCAGCCAGACGCCGGCGTCCTTCAGCTGCTTCAAGGCGCGCACCAGATTGGTCGCCGCGACGATCGGCACGCGATCGGCGGCGCCCGCCGACGCACGTCGTACGGTCGGCGTGACACCGACGGCGCGATCCTTCGGTACCAGCACCGCGGTCACGCCGGCGGCTTCCGCGCTGCGCAGGCAGGCGCCGAAATTGTGCGGATCGGTGACGCCGTCGAGCACCAGGAACAGGGCCTCCGCTCCGACTTTCGCGGCAAGTTCAACCAGCGTGGATTCGGGCAGCGGCGCCGGCGCGTTGTAGCGCGCGACCACACCCTGGTGGCGCGCGCCGCCGGTCATGCGGTCGAGCGCGGCGCGATCGCGCGCATGCGGCTTCACGCCGAGGTCGCGCGCGCGTTCGCCGAGTTCCTTCACG
>DASWPR010000273.1:0-2450 GCA_036398455.1 Dokdonella sp. | reverse complement strand
CGCGGCATGACCTGCCAAAACCTTTCCATGTGCTGGCGACGCAGAACCCGCTGGAGCAGGAAGGCACCTATCCGCTGCCGGAAGCGCAGCTCGACCGCTTCCTGATGGAAATCGACGTCGACTATCCCGACCGCGACGCCGAGCGCCGCATCCTGTTCGAGACCACCGGCGCCGATGAGACCATCGCCAAGGCGGCGATCACTTCGGACGTGTTGGTCACCGCGCAGCGGCTGGTGCGCCGCCTGCCGGTCGGCGATTCCGTTGTCGAAGCCATTCTCACGCTGGTGCGCTCGGCGCGTCCCGGCCCGGACGCCGGCGATGCGTCCAAGCTGATCGCCTGGGGCCCCGGCCCGCGCGCGTCGCAATCGCTGATGCTGGCGGTGCGCGCCCGCGCGCTGCTCGACGGCCGGCTCGCGCCCTCGATCGACGACGTGCTCGACCTCGCCGAGCCGATCCTCAAGCACCGCATGGCGCTGACCTTCTCGGCGCGCGCCGAGGGCCGCACGATTCCCGATGTGATCCGCCAGCTCAAGTCGCGGATCGGTTGATGGCGGCAGCGCCGGACCACGCCACGCAGGAGCTTCTCGCAGTCCGCCGCGCCGATGGTGAAAGCCGTTCGCTCGCAGCGTCATTGCCGCGTCTGGTGCTGGAGGCCCGGCGGATTTCGGCCACCGTGATCCACGGGTTGCACGGCCGCCGCCGCGCGGGGCATGGCGAAAGCTTCTGGCAGTACCGCCGCTTCGTCTCCGGCGAGCCCTCGCAAAATGTCGACTGGCGCCGCTCCGCGCGCGACGATCATTTGTATGTCCGCGAGTTGGAATGGGAGGCCGCGCATACGGTGTGGCTGTGGCCCGACCGCTCGCTGTCGATGGCGTTCGCCTCCAAGGGCGTGCTCAACAGCAAGCTGGAGCGCGCGCTGATCGTCACCTTCGCGCTGGCCGAACTGCTGGTCGCCGGCGGCGAGCGCGTCGGCATGCCCGGCCTGATCAATCCGACCTCCAGCCGCAACGTCATCGACAAGATGGCGCAGGCGATGCTGCACGACACCGCGACCCGCGACAGCCTGCCGCCGAATTTTGCGCCGGCGGCGATGGCGGAGGTTGTAGTGCTCGGCGATTTCTGGTCGCCGATTTCCGAGATCAAGACAATGCTCGCCGGCCTGTCGTCGAACGGCGCGCATGGCACGCTGGTGCAGATCGTCGATCCCGCCGAAGAAACATTCCCCTATTCCGGCCGCGTCGAATTCATCGAGCCGGAGAGCGGCAATGTGATCACCGCCGGCCGCGCCGAGAAATGGGCCGCCGACTACACCGCGCGCGTCGCCGCGCATCGCGACGAGATCCGCTTCGAGGCCGGCAGGCTCGGCTGGCTGTTCTCGACGCATACCACGACGCGCTCGGCCGCTGAATTGCTGCTATTCCTGCACAGCGGCATGGCGGTCAACAAGGCAGCCGGCAGCGGCATCATGGTCAAGGCAGGACGATCCGCATGATGGCAGCGCTTCCCCTCGCTTTCGCTGAACCGCTGCTGTTGCTCGGCCTGCTCAGCCTGCCGGTGCTGTGGTGGCTGCTGCGGGTGATGCCGCCGCGGCCGCAGCGCGTCGCGTTCCCGCCGACAAGGCTGCTGTTTGAGATCGCGCCGAAGGAGGAGACCCCGTCGCGTTCGCCGTGGTGGCTGACACTGCTGCGCCTGCTCGCTGCGGCGCTGATCATCTTCGCGGCCGCCGGCCCGATCTGGAATCCGCAGAGCGGCGCCACCGCCTCGAAGGCGCCGCTGGTGATCCTGCTGGACGACGGCTGGTCGGCCGCCTCGTCCTGGGATGCGCGCATCAAGGCCGCCGACGAACTGATCGCCAATGCTGATTCCGATCGCCGCGGCGTCGCTTTGGTGGCGCTGTCGGAGCCGACCCGCGACATCACTTTGCTGCCATCCGGCACCGCGCGCGTCGCGTTGCGGCAGCTCGCGCCAAAGCCCTATGCGGTCGAGCGGGTCGAGACGCTGCCGTCGCTGGAACGCTTTCTGAAAGCCACCGGCGACAGCGAGCTGGTGTGGCTGTCCGACGGCGTCGATACCGGACGTGGCGGCGAATTCACGCAAGGTCTCGCGAAGACCATCGGCGACCGCGTGCTGACGATTTATGACGGCGGCGCGGCCCCGGCCCATGCGCTGGTCGCGGCGGAAAATGCCGCGGCCAAGATGACCGTGAAGGTGCTGCGCGCGCAGGGCGGCGGGCTGGACGCCGGCGTGGTGCGCGGGCTGGACCAGAAGGGTTCGCCGGTCGGCGAGGCGCCGTTCTCCTTTGCGCTGAATGATCGCGAGACAGAAGCTTCGTTCGACCTGCCGGTGGAACTGCGCAACGACATCGCCCGCCTCGAAATTTCCGGCGAGCGCTCGGCCGGCGCCGTGCAACTGCTCGACAAGCGCTGGCGCCGCCGCGCCATCGGCATCGT
>DASWPR010000272.1:0-9266 GCA_036398455.1 Dokdonella sp. | reverse complement strand
CAGCGGCTGCGCACTATCCCATCCTCCGGAGCCCTGCGCCTTTGTCCACCACCGGATCGAATCGCGGGTTGCTGCCTGCGCCTCGCGGTATCGACCGAGCATGCGATAGTTGGATCCAATCAGGTTGTAGGAATCGGCCAGCTCCTCCGGTCGAGTTTCGCCAAGCAATTTCTTCTGAATCTCGAGAAGTTGCAGACGCGCGTCGAGGGCTTCCTGCCAATGATTTTCGTGTTCCAGGGTCCCAATCAGATTCGAGCGTACCGCCAAGGTCTCCCCGTGATCAGCCCCATAGACTTGCTCGTCGATGTCCAGTGCTTCGCGCAGCGCTTTCTCTGATTCTGCGAAATCGCGCTTTTCCCAGAGCATCAAGCCGAGCGCGTTGAGGTCGCCGCTGACCCTGCTGCTGCGATCACCGTGCAGCGTACGATCGATGCGAATCGTTTGCGAAAATGCACTGGCAGATTCGTCGAAGCGCGAAAGAGTATCGAGTGTGCGTGCCAGCAGCAGCCAGTCTGCGGCAGCCGCTGCGCTGATGTCGCCATGTTCGATGCGATCGTGCGCCAATTCCGCGCGCGCCAGCGGTTCCGCACCCTTGGCATCGCCGCGGCCGACGAGTCCTTCGATCAAAACGCGTTGTGCAGCTGCGGCTTCTTCCGCGTCATCTACGCTGGCACTCTTCGAGAGTGCAATCGCCTGCCGAGCGTGATTGATCGCCTCATCGAACGCATGCTGATCGTTCTCCGTTCGAGCGAGCCAGCGCAGGTTGCGCGCATTGATCGCGTCAGGCACGCGCGGGTCGGCGCCCACGGCCACCGCTGCGCGCAGCAGTGGTTGCGCGCGCGCGTAGTCTCCAAGGCCCCAATACAAGCTGCCAATGAGTGCGGTTAGATCTGCACGTATGGCCGGCTGCTCATCGAGATGCTTGGAAAGCTGCTGCTCCCCGTTCTCCAACAGCTGATGCGCGCTGATCGATTGACCTTTGTGTGCATCGGGCTCGGCTTGTTCGAACACGCCGCTCAGAAATTGCCGCACGGTTTCCGCACGCTGGGCTTGTTCGCGAGCGATGCGGGACTGCTCGAGCGCGACATTCGCCTGCCACAGCGCGACGCCGAGCGCGGCGAAGATCGCCAGCAGGAATGCTACCGTCGTCATCACGCCGCCCTTGTGCCGGCTGACGAATTTGCGTGTGCGGTACCAGCGCGACGGCGGATGCGCGGCGACCGGGTGGCCGGCCAGATGGCGCTCGATGTCGTCAGCGAAGCGGCCGGCAGAGGCATAGCGCGGCTCCGGTTCGCTGGAGGTTGCTTTCATCACGATGTTGTCGAGATCGCCGCGCAGCTGTCGCCGCGTGACCTTCGGCGGTGCCGGCAGCACGCCGGGTGCGGTGTCGTCGCTGATCCGCGACGACGGCGTGTGGCTGTCGCCGGGTTCGCGCCGGCTGCCGGTGATCAGTTCGGCGAGCAGGATGCCGAGCGCGTAGACGTCGGTCGCGGTGGTGATCGCGCCGCGGCTGAATTGTTCGGGCGCCGCGTATGCCGGCGTCATCGCGTGCTGCTGCGTATGCGTGGCATCGGCTTCCAGGTCGGCGTCGAGTAGCTTGGCGATGCCGAAGTCGAGCAGCTTGATCTCGCCTTCGCGCGTCACCAGCACGTTGGAGGGCTTCAAGTCGCGATGCACGATCAAGGCGCGATGCGCCGCTTCCACCGCGCGGCAGATGGCGACGAACAGCTGCAGCCGATGGCGCAGGTCCAGGCGCTGTTCGCGCGCATATTCGGTGATCGGCTCGCCGTCGATGAGTTCGAGCGCGATGTAGGGCACGCCGCTGTCCGTCACGCCGCCTTCGATCAGGCGCGCGATGCCGGGATGGCGCAGCTGGGCGAGCGCCAGCCGTTCGCTGCGGAAGCGGCGCTGCTCCTCCCTGGAATAGAGGCCGCGCCGCAGCAGCTTCAGCGCGACGGTCTGGATGACGCCGGATTGTTCGCGCGTGGCGCGAAAGACGATCGAGGAGCCGCCTTCGCCGAGCTTTTCCTGCAGGGTGAACGGGCCGACGGTCGAGCCGATCGGCGATATCGTCTCCGCGTCGCCTTCGCTCTCGCCGACGCGTCCGAGCAGCACATCGAAGGAGTCGTCGAGCACGTGCGAATCGGCATCGGCGTCCGCTTCGAGCATGCGCTCGACCACCGCGCGCTGCGCGTCGTCGACGCAGTGCCCGGCGAGGAAGGCCGCGCGCTCGGCCGGATCCAGGGCGAGCGCGGCTTCGAACAGGTCGCGCGAGGGCGGTTTCGGATCGTTCATCGCGGATCCCGTCTGCGCAGGTTGGGTGAAACCGATAACGCCGTTTCGAGCGGACCTAGGACATCATCCCAGCACCGAATGCAGGAAGGCGCGGGCATAGCGCCAGTCGCGGTCGACCGTACGGCGGGTCAGCTGCAGCAACTCGGCGACCTGCTCCGGCGACAGGCCGGCGAACCAGCGCAGCTCGACCACGCGTGCGGCGCGTTCGTCGACCTGCTCGAGCTGCTTGAGCGCCTCGTCGAGGGCGAGTGCCTGCTCGGCGCTTTCGATCGCGACCAGCAGTTCGCCATTGCCGGTCATGGTCACCTTGATCCAGTCGCCGCCGGCTTTCTGGCGCATGCGGTCGCGTGCGCGGTCGGCGAGCAGGTGGCGCATGGCGCGCGCGGCGTAGGAAAAGAATTGTCCCGGATGCTCGAATGCGAGTTCGCGCCCTTTTTCGACGCGCAGATACAGTTCGTGCACCAGCGCCGTGGTATCGAGCGTGCCGCGGTTCCCGCGCCCCAACTGGCGGCTGGCGAGCTGCTTCAGGCGATCGTAGACCGCGCCGAACAGTTCCTGCGGCGGCGTGCCGGACGAAGGGTTGGCGCTGGGGGCGTGAACGGGAGGCTCGGGCATGGCGACCTCGTTGCGAGCCGTCAGTCTAGCGAGGCGGCGCCTTCGTGGCGACCCTGCGCAGCGCCTTCAGCCATCGCCGCCGTCGATCAGCTTGCGCTCGGGCCCCGGCCGTTTCGCCAGCTTGCGCTGCAGCGAACGCCGATGCATGCCGAGCAGGCGCGCGGCGGCGGCGATGCTGCCGTTGGATTCCTGCAGCGCCTGCTGGATATGTTCCCACTCGAGCCGCGCCAGCGGCGTCATCGTCGCCTCGGCCTGCACCGTCGCCGGCTCGCCGCGCAGCACGCGCAGCAGCGCCTCGGCGGTGATCGGCTTGGCCAGATAGTCGTCGGCGCCGCGCTTGATCGCGTCGACTGCGGTCGCGACGCTGGCATAGCCGGTCATCAGGATGATGCGGATGTCGGCGCCGAGTTCGCGCAGCGGCGCGATCAGTACCAGGCCGGATTCACGGCCGAGCTTGAGATCGAGCAGTACGAAGTCGGGCTTTTCCTCCTCTGCCAGGGCGAGTGCCGTCGCCGTATCGTGGGCGACGCGCAGACGCACGTCGCGCCGTTCCAGCGAGCGCTGCAAGGTGTGCGCGTAGAGCACGTCGTCGTCGACCAGCAGGCCGTTCATGATGGTTCGCCTTCGTGCAGCGGCAGGCGGAACGCGATGCGCGTGCCGCCGCCGTCCGCCGCCTGCAGCGTGAGCTCGCCGCCCAGGCGTTCGATCGTCGCGTGCGACAGCGCGAGGCCGACGCCGAGGCCATGCGGTTTGGTGCTGCGGAACAACGCGCCCGGCCACGCCGCGCCCTCGTCGGCGAAGCCCGCGCCGTGGTCGCGCACGGACCCGCTGAGGCGTTCGCCGTCGGCGTCCAGATGCAGGGCGACGCGCGCATCGCCGGCATGTTCGCTGGCATCGGCGGCGTTGTTGAGCAACGCCGTCAGCAGATGCCCGATGCCGGGGTCGAGCGCGCGCGGCGGGGCATGTTCGAGCCGCCCGCTGCGTTCGAGATGGATCGAAGGGCGCAGCAGCTGCCAGCGTTCGACGATGCGTTCGAGCACCGCGCCGACATCGGCAACCGTCTCGGCCTGCACCGCCGGCGCGGCGAGTTCGCGCACGCGATCGCGGCACACGTTCACCAGCGCGGCCATTGTCGCGAATTCCTCGCGTGCATCCGCGGGCGCCTGTTCGAGCTGGTCTTCGAGCATCAAGGTGAGTGTGCCGAGCGGCGTATTGAGTTCGTGCGCGACCGCCGCGGCGTGCGTCGCCAGGGCCAGAATGCCTTCGTTGCGCGCGAACTGCTCGCGCAGGCCGGCCAGCTCCTGTTCGCGTTCGCGCAATGCCTGTGCGAAGCGGCTGAGGAAGAAGGTGATGACCGCGACCGAGATCGCGAACATCACCGCCATGCCGGCCAGGTGCAGATTGAACGCATCGCCGGTGACGCCGTGCACATGCGGCAGCGGCTGCCCGAGCAGGGCCGAAGCGGCGTAGCCGATGCAGCAGAGCAGGGCGGTCGCGACGACCCAGCGCGCCGGCAATGCGACCGCGGCGAGCGCGATCGGCAGCAGGAACAGCGGCGCAAACGGGTTCATTGCGCCGCCGCTGCAGCCGATCAGCCAGGCCAGCACGGCGATGTCGAACGAGAGATGGGCGACGACTTCGATCGCATCGACATGCCGCAGACGGCGCGCGCGCCAGCTCGCCCACAGATTGAACAGCGCCAGCGCCGCGATAGCGCACCACAGCGGCGCCGGCTGCAGCGGAATCTGCAGCACGTGCAGCACCAGCGCGACCGTGACGAGCTGGCCGGCCACGGCGAACCAGCGCAGCAATGCGAGGTTGCGCAGCAGGCCCGGCGTCAGGGCGGGCGTGGTCGCGGCAGTCATCGGCTCAACGCTGCGCCGGCGGCAGGCCGAGAAAGCGGCTCGCTTCGGGCAGGCGGCGCAACAGCAGGCGTTCGAGCGCGAAGACGAGCAGCAGCGAGAGTCCGAACATCGGCAGCAGCACGGCGATCACCACGATGAGCGCGAACAGTGCTGCAGCATAACGCGGCCCGGGCAGCGCGCGCGGCGCGCCGAGTTCGTCGGGGCTTCGCCGGCGCCACCACATGACCAGCGCGCTCAGCGATACGAGGATCAGGCCGAGCGCGGTGAACAGGCCGAGCGCCTGGTTGAGCCAGCCGAACAACTGTCCCTCGTGCGCGGCAATGCCGACGCCGATCACGCGATCGAGCAGCGGGCGCTGGTCGAAATCGACGCGGTGCATGACGGCGGCGCTCGCCGCATCGAGCTCGAGGCTCGTGCGCAGCGGGCGATTCTGCGCATCCGAACGCGCACTCCAGTGCGCATTCGCCTGCGACGGCGGCGCGATCAGCGCCGGCGGGGCGAGGCCGAGCGCCTGCACGGCGGGGACCAGCCGATCGAGCGCGCCGAGGTCGACCGCGGCCGTCGCGGCGCCCGCGTGCGCGTGATGCGCCGCGTGCTCGTCGATCGGCGCCGCGTCGTTCGCTTGCACGCGTGCAGCGAGTTCGGCACTGCGGCCGGTCGCCCAGTCCTGTTTCACGCTGGCGCTCTGGCCGAGCGCGCGCGTTTCCTTCAGCAGGCCGCCCCAGGATTTCGCCCAGGGGAGCCCTGAGAACAACAGGAACAAAGCAAGAAAAGAAACCCAGAAGCCGGTCACCGCGTGCAGGTCGCGCCAGAAGCGGCCGCCGCCGCCGCCGAGCCGTGGGTAGAGCACGCCGGCAATGCCGGAGCCGGTTCGCGGCCACCACAGGAACACGCCGGAAAGCAGCATCACGATCGCCCACGACGCGGCCAGTTCGACCAGCATCGAGCCGCGGTCGCCGAGCAGCAGTTCGCCGTGCAGATGCTGGATCAGGTTCATCACGCGCGCGTCCTCGTCGACCACGTGCAGGATCGAGCGCGTGTGCGGATGCACATACACGCGCGTCAGCTGCGCCGCATGGCCGACCAGCACGCGTACCGCGGCGTCGGGCGACGGCGGCAGCTCGTACGCGTTCAGGCGCGAGCCGGGCACCGCCGCGAGCGCGGCTTCGACGATCGCCTGCGGGCTCGCACGCGCGCCGTCGATCGCGAGATGGTCATAGGGCCGGTCGAGCCACGCTTCGATCTGCGGCTTGAACAGGTAGATGGAACCGGTCGCCGCCAGCCACAGCACGAACGGGATGCAGAACAGGCCGGCATAGAAGTGCCAGCGCCAGACCGCGCGGTAGTCCGGCCAGGCGCGATGTCGGATGGTTGCTGCGGCAGGCATGGATCGTTCAGAAGGCCAGCTTGAGATCCGCCACGACAGTGCGCTGCGGAAACGGATGGAACAGGAAATACTTCTCGTTGCTCAGGTTGTCGATGCCGATGGCGGCCGACCAGCGCTCGTCGATCTGGCAGTGCACGCGGGCATCGAAGACGAGGAACGTGTCGAAGGCGCCGAACACGTCGGACGTAGTGTCGGCGTTGTCCAGCGTCGAGTATTGCCTGCCGCTGTAGCGTCCGGCCAGCGTGAAGGCCCAGCGCGTGTCGGGCTGGTAGGTCGCCAGCGCCGTCGCGCGCCAGCGCGGCACGTTCGGCGCGTGCTTGCCGAGCGCCGCGGTGCCGGCGCTGCTGGCGAACGTGGGATCGGACAGGATGGTCGAATCGACGAAGGTCACGCTGCCCGACAGCTGCAGCCCGCGGACGAGCACATCGTTTTTCTGCAGCACGAACTCGATGCCGCGATTGCGGATTTCGCCGACGTTCTGCACGAAGCTGACCGGCACCGGCGCGGTGGCCAGCGTCGAGGTCTGCGCGACCAGCGCGTTGCGCGTGTTCTCCTGGAACAGCGACACGCGCAGGCTGCCGTTGTCGAACTCGTGCTCGAGCGCGAGTTCGCCGCTCAGCGCGCGTTCCGGCCGCAGGTCGGGATTGGGCGAGACGAAGGTCGAGCCGGTCGAGACGATCTGGTACAGCTCGCCGACCGTGGGAAAGCGGATGGCGCGCGCGAGCGAGCCGGTCAGGTGCCAGTCGGCGGCGAGGTTCCATTGCAGCGTCGCCTTCGGCGAGAAGCCGTCGGCGGACGCGTTCGGCTGGCGGATCGCGGTGCCGCCGCTCACGTTGAAGCCGTCGCTGGCGCGCCAGGTTTCGTAGCGCAGGCCGAGCGTGGCGAGCCAGCCGGGTGCGAATGTCCAGCGGTCCTGCAGCCACAGCGCCTGCGTATCGGTCTTGCCGCGGCCGGCGGTGAACAGGCCGGTCGCGCTCGCGCCGTCCTGCCAGGCGGTGGTATTCCAGGTCGGGTTCTTCAACGTGTACTCGTCGGCATGCAGACCGAACGCGACTTCGTGACCGGCGCCCATCGCCTGCGGCCGCCAGAGGCCTTTCAGATCCAGTGTCGCCCAGTTCGTGCCACCGAGATCGGCGCGGCGTCCGTTGTCGCTGAACGCAATGCCGCTGCCGACTGCGGCCGGCGACAGTTGGCGATCGCGCAGGAAGTCGTAGTAGCTGAGCACGGCCTCGCCGTCCCACTCGCCGCCGCTGTCCGTCTTCAGCGCGAAGCCTTGCATCAGGTGTTCTTCGTCGAGCGTGTAGGTATTGCTGGCGAATCCATTGGCGCCGCCGAACGTGGCGTTGCCGCCCGCATCGGCCAGGTAGGTCTGCGCCTTCGAACTCGCCGCGTTGTGCCAGTAGCCGATCAGGTAGGTCGCATGCAGCCACGGCGCGATGTCGTAGGTGAACTTGCCATCGAGGCTCGTCATCAGCGTGTGCAGCAGGCCGCCCGCGCCGAGCACGTCGGCCGGCTGGCCGAGCTTGTTGCTGGCGATGATGGCGCCGCTGCTGCCGGCCGGCGGTGTCGCTGCCGTGATGAACGACAGCGGCTGGCTGAAACTGTTCTGCAGGTTCGCGCCGACGAACCAGGAGAGGTCTCCACTGCGACCGCCGAAGGTCGCGCTGTTCTGGCTGGTCGGATAGTCGCCCTTGGTGCGGTATTGGCCGAACGATTGCAGTGCTTCGGTCTGCTCGAAGGTGAACTGTGTCTTGTCCGGCACGCGTGTGTCGATCTGCATCACGCCGCCGATCGAATTGCCGGCGTAAGCCGCCGAGAACGGTCCGTACAGCATCGTGATGCTGCCGATCTGCTCGGGCGAGACCACGCCCCAGCGCGGCGCACCGATCGTGTTGTTGTTGGCGATCAGCGCCGAGATCAGGATATCGTCGACATACACCAGCGTGCGCGCGCTGGAACCGACGCCCCAGGTGCGCGTGGCGAGCACGGGCTGGGTGTCGCCGTAGTTGCGCTTGCGGATGAACAGGCTCGGCAGATACTTCGCGGCATCTTCCACATCGACGGCATTGATGCGCGTCTCGACCTGCGTGGCATCGATGGTCGCGCTGCTCGCCGGAAACGCCGGCGTCTCCAGCGCGGACGGCGTGCCGGTGACCGTGACGCCGGGCAACGGGCTGGCGCCGCCGGCGCTGACATCGTCCGCCGTCTCGACGGGTGTCGCCTTCGACGCTGCCGCTTCGGCGCGGCCGATCTCCTCGTGCACGGCGGCGTCGCCCGTCGCCTGTGCGGCGATGGCCGGCAATGCCGCGCACACGCCGAGCGCGATGCGGGGCACCCAGGTGCTTGCGCTCATTGCGTTCTTCTCCGGTTCCAGCCGGGGCGCAGGCGGGCAAGGTCCCGCCGCGGCATCGGCGCGGCGCGCACTATGAAAATGTGCGCCGGCGCGAACCAGTGACCGACTGACGCAGGCGCGGGGTTTTGCGCCTGACTGGGTGGAGAAGAACGCGGTGCCTGGGTGTTACTCCGCGCCTTCCGAGGCGATCTGGAACAACGCCGACAACGCGATGCTGCCGTGCTGGGCGGGATCCTGCGGATCGCTCGTGCCGGGATGGCCGGGATTGAGGTCCGACGCGGTATCGTCCGGCGGGAACAAGACCAGGGTCTGCAGGAACTCGATGATCTTGCCCTGGCCGTCGTCGCCGAGTGCGACGAAGGCATTCTTCGATGCCGCAGCCTCGCCGTCGTGACGCAGGATCACGTCCCTGAGCGTGACGCTGCGGCCATCGTGTCCATACGGAGCCTTCGTGCCGACGCCCCACAAGGGCGACGTCATGAACTGGGTCACCATGCTGCCGTCGTAGTTGCGTTCGTGGAAGCCGGCGCCGAGGTCGTGTCGCTTGAAGTCGGTGAACAGATTGCCGACGTCGAAAGGCTGCTGCTTCGGCACGAGCTTCGGGTACGGATCGCCGTCCGCAACGACGTTGAACAGCGTCGTCGCCGATGCATACAACTGGTTGAAGATGCCGCGCGTGGCGTCGTAGCGCGTATCGAGATCGGCCACGCGGCGATCGTGTTCGACGATCAGCCCGGCGACGTGGCAACGC
>DASWPR010000271.1:0-5583 GCA_036398455.1 Dokdonella sp. | reverse complement strand
AGTTTCCAGATCGACATCGCCGAAACCACGCTGGCGCGGGCGCGCCGCGGCGACCTGCGCGCGCTCGAACAGATCTATCGCACATTCGAACGCCCTGCCTACACCTTGGCACTGCGCATGCTCGGCAATGCCGAGACGGCGCGCGAAGTGGTGCACGATGCGATGCTGCACCTGCTCGAACGCATCGGCCAGTTTCGCGGCGACGCGCCGTTCTGGGGCTGGCTGCGCCAGATCGTGGTCAACCAGGCGCTGATGAAATTGCGGCGCGAGCGCGGCGTGCACTTCGAGGAACTGCCCGACGACGACGACACGCCCAGCACCGGCCCGCCGCCGTGGGCACTCGCCGAAGCCGGGCATCTGGAGCGTGCGCTCGATCGCCTGCCGGCGCTGACCCGCAGCGTGCTGTGGCTGTATCACGTTGAGGAATACACGCACCAGGAAATCGCCGAACTGACCGGCAAATCGGTCAGCTTCTCGAAATCGCAGGTCGCACGCGGCGGCACGCGCCTGCGCAGCCTGCTCGAATCCGACTCACCCCGCTACCCGCAGGAGGTCGCGTCATGCATGACCGCGACGGCACCATGAATCCCGATACCGGAAGCAGCCTCGCAACCGCGTTGCGCGCGCTGCCGCAAGCAGCGCCGCAGCCGGACCTGTGGCCCGATCTTGCGCGCGCGTTGAACCTGCGCCGGCGGCCCGCGCGTTGGCGCTACGCACTGCCGGCCGCGCTCGCTGCCGGCGTCGCGCTCGCCGTGCTGCTGCCGCGCTGGCCGTTCGAGCCGACCGTCGCGCCCACGCCCGCCGCACCCGGCGTCGCGGTCGTCGCGCCCGACGTGCAGAAGCCGGACGACCGCGAGGAACTCGAGGCCTTGCATCGGCGATCGCAATCGCTGGAGCGCTGGATCGCCGCCTTCAGCGCGAATGCGCCGCAGGACAGCGGCGATCTGATGGCGGCCGTCGAAGTGGAAGATCTGATCGGACTGGTCGACGTGCAGCTCGACGCGGTGCGCGGCGACGGCGACGCGCTGCCGCTGTGGCGCCAGCGCGTTGCCCTGTTGCAAGACCTTGCGACGATCCGCGGCAATGCCTTCGCGGTCGCTGCCAACGACGTCGGCGCCGCGCGCGCTTCGTCCCAGATGATGAATTGAGGAACCCCATGAAACGCACCCTGCTCTTCGTTGCGCTCGCCTTCGCCGCGCCGCTCGCCTGCGCGGCGGCGAACGAGCCGAAATCGGCGGCTGCCGCCGACGCGAACGCTGCAACGGCCGCCACGCCGACACCCCCTGGCGTCGACGCCGGCGCGGCGCGCGCGGAACTCGCCGAGCTGCGCACGCAGATGCAGGAGCTTTCGCGCAAGATGGCCAAGCTCTCCGGCGAGCTCGGCGACGTCGGACCGCGTGCCTACGCGTATCGCTACATCGGCAACCCCGATCGCGGCATGATCGGAGTCGTCCTCGCGAAAGACGAACATGGCCTGCGCGTGACCGCGGTCACGCCGGGCGGCCCCGCCGCGAAAGCCGGCATCCGCAACGGCGATGTGATCCTCAAGGTTCGCGGCGATCTCGAAGGCCCCTCCGGCGACTCGGCGAAGTTCCTCAACGACGCGCTGCGCAATCTCAAGGTCGATCAGGAAGTGATCCTGGTCGTGCAGCGCGACGGCAAGCCGGCCGAGATCAAGGTCAAGGCCGAACGTCGCGAACCGTACAATTTCGCCGACGCGTTCGGGGCGGAGATGGGCGCCGACGGCAAGCTGCCGGCGGATTTCAACGAACGCATGCGCGCCGTCGTCGAGCAGGCGACCCATCAGGCCGAAGTCAGTGCCAAGGAGCGCGAACAGATCCGCGCCGATGTCGAACGCGCACGCGCCGAGGCGCGGCAGGCGCAGAAGGAAACCGGCCGCGCGCAAATCGAGGCGCAGCGCGCGGCGCGCGATGCCGAACGAGAAATGCGCCGCGCGATGCCGTGGTGGGGCCTGAATCTGGCGCCGGTGAATCCCGAACTCGGCCGCTACTTCGGCACCGACAAGGGCGCCCTGGTGATCTCGGCCGAGAACGCCGCGCTGCCCGGGTTGCGCGGCGGCGACGTCATCACCAGCGTTGCTGGCGAGCCCGTCAATCGCCCCGAAGACGCGCTGCGTGCGCTGCGCGACCAGCCCGCCGGCAAGGATGTGCCGATCAAGCTGATGCGCGACCACAAGACACTCGCGCTGAACGTGAAGGCGCCGGAGTTCAAGTCAATCTTCGGGGTGCCGCCGATGCCACCGATGCCGCCGACGCCCGCCACGCCACCGATGCCGGCGACACCGGCCGTGCCGGCGACTCCGCCGACGCCAGCGACTCCAGCCTCTGCCGTCGAAAGCGACGCCGCGGCGTGAATCAGCGAGACAGAAAGATTATTGCGGTCACACTCCGCGAACCCGCAGCGCGCCCTACCCCGCATCCAGCTCCTGCCAGCGCGCGTAGGCCGCGTCGAGTTCACGCTGCAGCGTGGCCAGTTCGTCGTTGGTCGCGGTGATCGCTGCGCTGTCCTGCTGATAGAACGCGGGCGCCTGCATTGCGACACTGAGCTGCGCCATGCGCGCCTCCAGGGTCTCGATGCGCTGCGGCAGCAGTTCCAGTTCGCGCGCATCCTTGTAGGTGAGCTTGCGTTTCGCCGTCGCAGCCGCGGACGTTTCGACGGCCGATTTGACCGGCGCACGCTCCGCCTTGCGCGCAGTCGCCACCGGTGCCGACTGACGCTGCCAGTCGGTATAGCCGCCGACGTATTCGCCGACGCGGCCACCGCCTTCGAGTGCCAGCGTGCCGGTGACGACGTTGTCGAGGAACTCGCGATCGTGCGAGACCAGCAGCAGCGTGCCCTGGTAGGCGGCGAGCAGTTCCTCCAGCAGCTCCAGCGTTTCGACGTCCAGATCGTTGGTCGGTTCGTCCATCACCAGCAGGTTCGACGGCTTGGCGAACAGCTTGGCCAGCAGCAGGCGGTTGCGTTCGCCGCCGGAGAGCGCGGTGATCGGCGCGCGCGCGCGTTCGGGCGAGAACAGGAAATCCTGCAGGTAGCCGAGCGCATGCTTGCGCGCGCCATTGATCTGGATGAACTCGGCGCCTTCCGACACGTTGTCGAGCGCATTGCGATCTTCGCGCAGATGCGTGCGGTGCTGGTCGAAATAGGCGATTTCGAGATTCGTGCCGAGGCGCACTTCACCGGCCTGCGGCGCGAGTTCGCCGAGCAGCAGTTTCAGCAAGGTCGTCTTGCCGGAGCCGTTCGCGCCGATCAGGCCGATGCGGTCGCCGCGCTGGATGGTCGTGGTCAGGCCATCGACGATCACGCGTTCGCCGAATGCGAAGCGGATCGCATCGACGTCGATCACGCGACGCCCGGACGAACCGGCCGAGCCGACCTGCAACTTCGCGTTGCCGCCGAGTTCGCGCCGCTGCGCACGCTCGCGTCGCATCGCCTCGAGCGCACGCACGCGGCCTTCGTTGCGCGTGCGCCGCGCCTTGATGCCCTGGCGGATCCACACTTCTTCCTGCGCCAGTTTCTTGTCGAACAGGGCATGCGCCTGCGCCTCGGCATGCAGGCGTTCCTCGCGCCGGCGCAGATAGTTCTCGTAGTCGCCCGGCCAGCTGGTGACCTGGCCGCGATCGATTTCGACGATGCGCGTCGCCAGCGCGCGCAGGAAGCGGCGATCATGCGTGACGAAGATCACGCTGCCGCCGAAATCGAGCAGCAGTTGTTCGAGCCAGGCGATCGCCTCGATGTCCAGATGGTTGGTCGGCTCGTCGAGCAGCAGCACGTCGGGGTCGAGCACGAGCGCGCGCCCCAGCAGCACGCGCCGCTTCATGCCGCCGGACAAGGCCGAGAACTCCGCTTCCTCGTCCAGCTGCAGGCGTGCGAGTACGTTGCCGACGCGCTGGTCGAGGTTCCAGCCGTTGCCGGCATCGATGCGCGCCTGCACGGCGGTCATCGCCTCGGCCGCACCCGGCTCGTCTAGATGGTGCGTCAGCCGATGGAACTCGGCCAGCCATTGGCCGAGGTGCCCGAGTGCGCCGGCGACGACGTCGAAGATCGTGCCTTCGAGATCGTGCGGAACTTCCTGCGTCAGGCGTGCGATGCGCACGCCGCCTTCGACGCGCACCTCGCCGTCGTCGGGGCGGATTTCGCCGGCGATCAGCCTGAGCAGGGTCGACTTGCCGGCGCCGTTGCGGCCGACGATGCACACGCGCTCGTTGCGCTCGATCGCCAGATCGACCTTTTCGAGCAGCAGCGGGCCGCCGACCGAATAGTCGACGTTGACGAGATTGACCAGGGACATACGACGCTGCAGGCAGAGGCGAGCCGCCTATTCTGCCGTGCGCGAGCGTTTCACGATACCGCGCTGCGCTGCGTGCCGAGCCAGACGCCGAGCGCGACGAGCACGAAGCCCGGCAGCATGGACAACGAAAGATGCTCGTCCAGCACGACGAAACCCATCAAGGCCGTGATCGGCGGCATCAGATAGAACAGCGCGGCAACCCGGGTCGCGGCGCCCCGGCGCAACAGGGCGAACAACAACGTGAACCCCCCGATCGAATTGACCAGCACGATCCACGCCAGCGCACCGACGTAGGTGCTGCTCCAATCCGCGCTGAAATGGTCGACGAGCAAGGCCAGCGGCAACAAGGCGAGTGCGGCGGCGATGTGCTGGACCGCAAGGCCCACGCGCAGGTCGATCGTGGTCGAATGCCGCTTCTGATACAGCGTGCCGAGGCTGAAGCCGATCAGGCCGACGAAACTGGCCAGGTAGCCGATCCCGATACCGGCGACGCCATCGAGCTTGCCTTCGAGGACCAGCACGACGCCGACGAAGCCGAGGGCCAGCCCGAACCACTGACGGCCGTTGAGGCGGTCGCCGAACGCAATCCCGAATACGGCGGTCGCGAGCGGCATCGCGCCGATGAACAGCGCGGATACGCCGGTCGACACACCGAGGCGCAGCCCTTCGTAGATCCCACCGAACGACAGCGCCAGCGAGAGCAGGCCGACGATCGCGCTGCGACCGAGCAGACGCCAATGCGGCCATTGCGCGCGCGCCAGCAAGGCCAGCGCGGTGAAGATGGCCGCCGCGCAGGCGAAGCGCAGGAACAGGATCGTGAACGGGCCGCCGTGCTGCACGGCCAGCTTGCCGGCCGGGTAGCCGGTGCACCACAGCACCACGAACACGCCGGCAGCGAGGCGGCCGTGCAAGGCCGATCGCGTTTTGGCGGCAGGTTCGGCGGCGACGCTGCGTGATCCGTCCATCAGGAAGCCCAGCGGGTTGTGAAGCGAAGGATCTCACCGTACGCGCGTCGGAGCGTGCGATAAACTGCGACCAGTAGAAGTCATCATTGCAAATGGCACAACAATGCTCGGCAACCGGCTGGCGGAAATCAACGCGTTCGTCGAAGTCGGCCGCCGCCTCAGTTTCGTGCGTGCGGCCGAGCAGCTCGGCCTGCATGTCTCGGCGGTCAGCCGCGCGGTCGCTGCACTCGAAACGCGGCTCGGCGTACGTCTGCTGCAACGGACCACCCGCCAGGTCGGCCTGACCGAGGCGGGTCGCGCGCACCTGGC
>DASWPR010000270.1:0-14826 GCA_036398455.1 Dokdonella sp. | reverse complement strand
GAGGCGCTGATCGGCAGCACGGCGCTGCGCAACATGTCGGCGCGCACGCGCGAGCGTCTCGATCGCGTGATGCCCGCGCTGTTCGCCGCCGCCGCGATGCAGGCCGAACCGGTGCGCACGCTGACGCGCCTGCTGCAGCTGGTGCTGGCGGTCGCGCGGCGCTCGGTGTACCTGGCCCTCCTCGACGAGCAGCCGGCCGCATTGAAACGCCTGAGCGCGGTGTTCGCGGCGAGCGCGTTCCTGGCCGAACGCGTGATCGCCCACCCGCTGCTGCTGGATGACCTGTTCGACGATCGCGTCGACAGCGAAGCGCCGCGCCGGCGCGACCTCGAGGACGAACTCGCGCGCCGTCTCGCCACGCTGGACGGCAGCGATGCCGAGGCCGAGATCGAACTGATCCAGGAGGAACGCCAGTCGGCGCTGTTCCGCATCGGTCTCGCCTTCCTCGGCGGCCGGCAAGGCGCGGTCGCGACCGCGCGTGCATTGGCCGAAGTCGCCGAAGTCGCACTGGCGGCGGTGCTGCGCGTCGCCGAACGCGATCTCATCGCGACGCATGGCCGCCTCGGCGGCCGCGTCGGCGAAGGCAGCGGCCTTGCGGTCATCGCGTACGGCAGTTTCGGCGGCGCCGAACTCGGCTTCGGTTCCGACCTCGATCTGGTCTTCGTCTACGACGGCGACCTCGCGCAGGAGGAATCCGACGGTGCCAAGCCGCTCGATGGCGCACGCTACTTCGCGCGCCTGGCCCAGCGCGTGGTGCATCTGCTCGGCGTGCTGACGCGTGCCGGCCGCCTCTACGAAGTCGACGTGCGCCTGCGCCCCGACGGCAGCAAGGGCATGCTCGTGCTCGGTTTCAGCGCCTACGAAAGCTATCAGCGCGAACGCGCATGGACATGGGAACTGCAGGCGCTCGTGCGCGCACAGGCGGTCGCCGGCGACGCGGTGCTGGCGCGCCGCTTCACCCAGCTGCGCCGCGACCTGCTGGCAACGCCGCGCGACGCCGCGACGCTGCGCGCGGACGTCGTCTCGATGCGCCGCCGCTGGCGCGCCGAGCGCGACCGTTCCGATGCCGCGCGCTTCGATCTGAAGCAGGGCTTAGGCGGCCTGGTCGATATCGAATTCCTGCTGCAGGCGCTGGTGCTGCTGCATGCCGGTGCGCACCGTGCGCTGCTGGCGAGCGGCAACTCGGCCGAGTTGATCGACGTGCTCGCGCGCGAAAACCTGCTCGATGCCGCCGCGGCGAGCGGGCTGGCCGATGCCCATGCCGACCTGCTCGCGCGCGCGATCCGCTGCACCCTCGACGGCCGTCCGCGCGTGGTCGCGCGCGGCGACGAGATCGCGCGCGCCGCGCAGATCGTGCGCGATGTCGCGCTCGCCTGCGGCTTCGACTGGAATTGAGCGGCACCGCCGACGCGCAGGTGCGCTGCGCGGCGACGGCAACGCGGCGACGGATTTCCTGAAGGCGGCCACAGCGATCATCGGAGCGGCGCATGCATGAGCACGATGGGCACGATCTGCCCGAATGCGATGTGATTCTCAAAGGCGGCATCAGCAGCGGCGTCGTCTATCCGCGCGCGCTGGCACGACTCGCCAGCCATTACCGCCTGCGTAGCCTCGGCGGCGCTTCGGCCGGCGCGATCGCGGCGACCGCTGCCGCCGCGGCCGAATACGGGCGAGCACAGGGTGGCTTCGAGCGCCTGGCCGAACTGCCGGAAGCATTGGCCGCAGGCGGCGAGGGCGGCGCGACGCGCCTGTTCGGTCTGTTTCGTCCGCAGCCATCGACGCGGCGGCTGTACGCGCTGCTGGTCGCCGGCCTGATGCCGGAACGGCCGCGCTGGGGACTCGCCGCGATGCGCTGGCTGCTCGCCGCCGTACGCTACTTTCCACTCGCCACGCTCGCTTCGCTGGCGCTGTCGTTGCTGCTGTTGTGGGTGTTGTCCATGCACGCCGGTCCGCTGACGGGCGGATTCGCGCTGGGGTGCAAGGCAGGCGTCGCCGTGATCGTCGGTGCGGTGATTTTTCTGCTCGCGCTGACGACGGCGATTGCCGTGCACGCGCTGCGGCGAGTGCCGGCGAACGGCTACGGTCTGTGTTCTGGCCTCGGCGATGCCGACACGTTGACGCCGTGGCTGCATGCGACGCTGCAGTCGCTGGCGGCGCTCGATCTGGACCGGCCGCTGCGCTTTGGCGATCTCTGGCGCGGCCGTGCGCCCGCCGCCGACTACGTGGCCGATGCGGCGCATCGCGATGCACGCCTGCGCCGCATCGACCTGCGCCTGATGACGACGGCGTTGAGCCAGGGACGACCCTGCAGTTTTCCGCTCGACACCGAGGAGTTCTGCTTCGATGTCGACGAGATGCGCGCGCTGTTTCCCGCCGTGATCGTCGATGCGCTGATCGCCGATTCGCCGGAGCGCCTCGATCAAGGCCCGCTGGCTGGGCGCTACCGTCTGCCGGCGATGGTCGACCTGCCGGTGATCGTGCCGCTGCGCATGAGCCTGGCGTTTCCGCTGCTGCTTGCCGCCGTGCCGCTGTGGCGGCTGCGCATGGACCCCGATCGGCATGCACGCGGCGGCTGGCTGCATGTCGCCGAGAAGGTCTGGTTATCCGATGGCGGCATCTGCAGCAATTTTCCGATCCACTATTTCGATGCGCTGGTGCCGGCGCGGCCGAGCTTCGGCATCAATCTCGTCGATGCGCGTTTCGTACCGGACCCGGCGATCGAGCCGGCGGATTTCGTCTGGATGCCGGACCACAACGGTAGCGGCATGACGAATCAGGTCGTGGAGATCGAGCCGCGCGGCCCGAGCGTGCTCGGCTTCCTGCGCGCGATCGTCACGACGATGCAAGACTGGCCGGACAGCACGCAGCTGGCGATTCCCGGCTTTCGCGACCGCATCGTCGCGGTGCGCCTGCGCGCGGAAGAGGGTGGCTTGAACCTGCGCATGGCGCCGGCACTGATCCGGCGTCTCGCCGTGCGCGGCGAGGCGGCCGCACAGCTGCTGCTCGACCACTACGCGCATCGCGATCCGCCGCGCGGCAGCGTGACCGGATGGCGCAATCATCGCTGGCTGCGCTACCGCGTCGCCATGCGCGTGCTCGGCGAGGCGCTGGCCGATCTGCGCGAGGTGGAAGCGGCGACCGCCGGCGGCGATGCCGCACTCGTGCCGATGCATGCCGAGCCGCCGAGCTACGATTTCCGTTCGCAGCAGCAGCGCGCGGCGGCGCTCGCCGCCTATCGCGAACTGCTCGCGCTGGCCGATCGCTACGCGCATGCGCGCGACGAACTCGGCTACCCGATCTTCGATCATGATCCGCAGGATGGTCCGCGGCCGCGACCGCAGTTGCGCATCCGCCCGCCGCTGTGATGCAGGCGCGTGCCGGCGACGAAGAAGTACCGGCCGATGCTGCTGGGCCTGGCCTGGCGCGTCGGGCGCCATGCCGATTGAACGCATCGGCGCGACTGCACGTTGCGTGAAGCTTCGCTCCCTTTTCCGCAACGGCGGCGTTGTGGGATGAGGGGGCGTCGTGGGTCTGCGCGAGTGAGCAGGAAGCGGCAGAAACCGCCGTATCAAGCAGTGCGCGTGGCTTGCCAGCGCTGCTTCACCAGTTCGGCGATCGCCGCGGTCTCGGCCAGCGGCGGTGGCTGCGGCATGTCCTGCAGCGGATCGTCGAGCAGGCGCAGGTGGCCGCTCGCACGCAGTTCCGCATGGAACGCGGCAAGCTTGCCGCCGATCACTCGGGGCGCGAACGTGTAGACCGGTTTGCCGGTGGCGCAGGCTTCGCTCAGCATGTTGACCGAATCCGGGGTGACGACGATGCGCTCGGCCCAGCCGAGGAAGCCGGCGTAGGGATTCTTGCCGTCGCTTTCGCCGCCCCAGAAACGGCCGGGGAATCGTGCGAACGCGACGCGCAGCCGTGCGGCGATATCCGCAGGCGTGCGCCGCGACAGGCTGACGAGGAAGCTGCCGCCCTCGCTCGCGTGATGTGCGAAGAGCCGTTCGAGCAGCGCGTCGAAATAGGCGTTGTCCAGGCGCTGCGCGCGATTCGAGCCACCGATCAGCAGCGCCGTGCGCGGTGCCGGCAAGCCGGCAAGCTCGGCGAAACGCGTGCGCCCTTCGGCAAGCCAGGCGCGATCGACCGGGTTCAAGGCACCGATGCTGCGGATGACGCCGGACCCGCGCACCGGGTCATGCTGAGGCGCGATCACCAGGTCGAAGGCGCTGCTGTCGATGCGCGGATCGAGAATCTGCACGGTGAAGCTGCGGCCTCCGCTCCACTCGCGCAGCAGGCGGGTCACCAGCGCCGCGCGACGACCGCAGCCGATGGCGATATCCGGCCACGGCGGCCGCAGGGGCGTATTCGATTCGTCGCGGATCGCCGCGGCGGCAGCGAAGCGCAGGCGCGGCGCCAGCGCCGCCCACGGCTGGCGCAGGTGCACGCGCAGCACGCGCGGAACGAGCCCGAGCGCACGCGCGAGCGCGATCGCCTGGCGTTCGTTGCCGGCGGCGCCATCGCTGATCGCCCAGCACAGCGGGCCGCCGGAAGACGTCGGGATCATCGGCAGAGGGTAGCCGAGCCGCCGCCCGGGAGCGACCCTCGCGGTGCACGCAGGCCCGCAGATTGTGCGCGCTGCGGAAACGATGTTTCCGCGCCGCGCTACTTGCCTGCGGGCGGCCGGGTCCGCAATCTAGTGGGCGTCATTCAAACTGTGCGTCGTGCGCGCTTCGCTTCGGGAAGGCGGTCGTTCATCCGCCGCTCCATTCGGCGTAACGCGTTTCATCCAGGATCCATCGTTCGAACCCAATCCGCTTCATCACCAGGAGTTCATCCCATGATTCGTCGTCTCGCTCTCGCCGCCGCCGTCGTGCTGGTTTCCGCACCCGCATTTGCGGCGACTTACGCGCTCGATCCCGGCCACACGCAGGTCGTCTTCCAGTGGAACCACTTCGGCTATTCGAACCCGACCGCGCAGTTCGGCAAGGTCGAGGGCACGCTCGAATTCGACCAGGCCGATCCGACCAAGTCCTCGGTCAATGCGAAGATTGCGCTGTCCAGCGTCAACAGCAACGTGCCCAAGCTCGACCAGCACCTGCAGACCGACGAATTCTTCGACGCCGCCAAGTTCCCGAGCGCCACGTTCAAGAGCACCAAGGTCGAGAAGGGCGCTGCGCCGGATCAGCTCAAGGTGACCGGCGACCTGACCCTGCACGGCGTGACCAAGCCGGTGACGCTCGACGTCACCGTCAACAAGGTCGGCGAGCATCCGATGCGCAAGGTCGCCGCGGCCGGCTTCGATGCGACCACCACGATCAAGCGTTCGGACTTCGGCATCGCCAAGTACGTGCCCGCGGTCAGCGACGACATCAAGATCCGCATCACCAGCGAAGCGATCGATGCGAAGGCCGCCGCCGCGGAAGCCGCCAAGGAAAAGAAGGGCTGAACCAGCTGACCGGATCCGGCGGAGCTGATCCGCTCGATTCGGTCCAGCCGATCCGGTCCTGTGCCGGACAGGCGCGCCGCTGGCGGCGCGTCGCGGCCTCGAAAGCCACTTCGCCGCCATGCGGCGCGGTGGCTTTTTTACGGTCCGAACAAATCCGTTCAGGTGAAATCGCCTGGGCACGCGCTGTACGGCGCGTTCTTCAGCCGTTCTTGACGCCCTGGTTCTTCAGGGCTTCCAGGCCGGCCAGATTGACGCTGGCGACGGCGGCTTTCAGATCGTTGATGCTGTCGGCACTGCCGGATACCTTTACCGAGAAGCGCTCGCCGAGCACGATGCCGAATTCGCCGCGCTTGTCCTGGCTGTCCCATTCCTCGTGGACCAGCCGGCCGTCCTGCTTGTAGGTCTTGTCGTAGCCGTGGTCGGTTTCCTTGCTGCTGTCGATCGCCGCCCAGCCGGCCATCGCCATCAGGCCCTTGGCCGTGCCCATATCCGTCACTTCCAGACGCAGATTGCGGTGGGCGCCGTCCGAATACGTCGCATGCGCTTCGGAAATCTGCATGCCGAGCGCGCCATTGCGCTCGGCGCTGAACTCGGTGCGCTTGAGGCCGCCGAGGGTTTCCGGCACGAACGGCTTGAGCAGCTCCGGGCCGAGTGCTTCGACCTGGCTGCCGCCGCCGAGCGCCGCGCCCATGACGGCGCCGAGCGCCTTGCCCTGTGCATCGGCGTCGCCGGTCTTCTGCGCCGTTTCCATCTGCTTGCCGGCCGCTTCCATCTTCTTGCTCCAGGCATCGAGCTTGCCGAGCGAGCTGTCCTTGTCGATCGTGACTTCGCCGCCCGTGCTGCTGAGGCCGGAGCCGTTCATCGCGCCGCTCATCATGGCGCCCGTACCGGCGACGCCCGCGACCACGATGGCGACGATCCAGCCGAGGACGATCGTGATGATGATCGAGACGGCGGTATAGCCGGCCGATTTTTCGGGTGGCGATTTCATCGTCGGCGGCAGTCCGAGGTAGAGCAGATAGATGCCGTAGATGCCGCCGGCCAGCGCGATCAGCCAGCCGATGCCGGGAATGATCAGGCCGATGCTCGCGACCCAGCTTGCCGTATACGAATAGGCTGCCGCCTTGAGCGCCTGGATCGCGTTCTTCTGGCCGCCGAAGCTCGGCGCGAGGGCGTCGATGATCAGGCCGACGACATAGACGAGCACCAGGCTGAGCACGTAGGAGACGATCGCGGCAGTGATGCCGGCGCCCACCGGGGTGCGGTAGTTGACGCCGAACATGCCGTAGCCGATCAGGCTGCCCTTGATGAAGCCGGCCAGCGCCGGAATCGCTGCCAGGATGATGATGTAGTTCTTGTACAGGTCCGGCACCGTCGCCGGTTCGCCCGCGATCACCGGCCATTCGGTCTTCGGCGTCATCAGGATCGCCTTGACGCGTGCCATCAACTTGTTGAAATCCACGTGCTTCTCCCCTCTGTAATGATTGGAATACCCGCCGGCGGCATTCTAGGCCAGAAGGGGGAGGGGTGTGCCGCGGCGCGGTTCATGGGGTCAATGTGAACGACATCACGCCGAAACCGTGAAACAGTTGGCACGCGTCGTGCTGATAAACTTGAATGCCCACTGCACGCCCTGTCGATGGAGCCCAGCATGTCGCGTCCGAATCCCGCGGCGGAAGCCCGCATCCCGGCCAACGCCGAGAACCGCTATCAGGTCAGCCGTGCCGACCTGCCGCTGAGCTGTCCGATGCCTGCGATGTCGCTGTGGAATTCGCATCCGAAGGTCTACCTGCCGATCGCCGAGCAGGGCGGCCATGCGAAGTGCCCCTATTGCGGCGCCGAGTACACCTTGCTCGATTGAGAGTGCGATGAAGCCTGGGGGTCTGACCATCGCGCAACTGGTTCCTGCGCTGGACGCCGGCGGTGCCGAACGTTCGGCGCTGGAGATCGGTCGCGCCCTCGTCGCCGCCGGGCACCGCTCGATCGTCATCTCGTCGGGCGGGCACATGGTCGAGCAGCTCGTCGCCGAGGGCAGCGAGCACGTGACACTGCCGATCGGACGCAAATCGCTGGCGAGCCTGGCGCTGGTGCCGAAGCTGCGCGCACTGTTCCGGCGCGAACAGGTCGATATCGTGCATGCGCGTTCGCGGCTGCCGGCGTGGCTAGGCTGGCTCGCGCTGCGCGGCCGCTCGATGCGCGCGCACTTCGTCACCACCGCGCACGGACTCAACCGCCCAAGCTTCTACAGCGGCGTGATGGCGCGCGGCGAACGCGTGATCTGCGTATCCAATACGGTGCGCGACTACCTGCTGCACAACTACCCGCAGGCCGAACCGGCGAAGCTGGTGGTGATTCCGCGCGGCGTCGACCCGGAGGCATTTCCCTACGGCTACCAGCCGGATACGACCTGGCGCGAATGGTTCTTCGCCGAGTTTCCGCAACTCGCCGGCGCGCCGCTGCTGACCTTGCCGGGCCGCGGCACCCGCCTGAAAGGGCATGCCGACGCGATCGAACTCGTCGCCGACCTGAAGACGCGCGGCATCGATACGCGCCTGCTGCTGCTCGGTGCGCGCCAGGTCGGCCGCGAGGCGTACATCGCCGAGCTCGAACAGCTGGCGCAGGCACGCGGCGTCGCCGATCGCATCGCGATCAGTGCGCAGCGCGACGATCCGCGCGACGTCTACGCGGCATCGGCGCTGGTGCTGCAGCTGTCGAACAAACCGGAGTCGTTCGGCCGCACGGTGATCGAGGCGTTGTCGCTGTGCCGGCCGGTGCTCGGCTACGACCACGGCGGCGTCGGCGAACTGCTGGCCGACCTCTATCCGGCCGGCCGCGTGCCGCCGGGCGAACGCGAGCGCCTGACCGAACGCGCGGCCGAACTGCTGCGCTACGCGCCGGCCATCGCGCCGCTGCAACGCTACCGGCTGGTCGACATGCAGGCGGCGACGCTGGCCTTGTACGGCGAACTCACACGCCGCTGAGTTCGACGGCGCGTCGCGTGGCGGCAACGCCTAGAATGCGCGTTTGGATGGCACCGGGTACTTCGTGACTGCAACGCTCGCAACGCGCGCCGCGATCTGGCCGGCGCTGGTGGTTCTCGCCGTGCTCGTGCTGCTGCCGGTCGGACGCGCTGCCGAGGCGGCGATCGGGCTCGGCGCGATCTTCGCGCTGATCCTGCTCGTGCGCCGCCGGCTCGATCCGCGCGACGGGCCGTACCGCCTCGCGTTGCTGCTGTTCGCCTGCTACTGGCTGCCGACGCTGCTGTCCGGCATCGCTGCGGTCGAGCCCGGCAAGACCTGGGCGACGGTGGCGACCACGCTGCGCTTCCTGCCGTTCGCGCTGTTTGCCGTCTGGGCCTTGCGCGATGCGGCGATGTGGCCTGCGCTCATCGCCGCGATCGGCGCGCTCGTGCTGTTGTGGGTGCTCGATGCCTACGTGCAGATCGCGACCGGCTACAGCCTCGGCGGCGCGGCGGAGGCGGAACGCCTGTCCGGCATCTTCGGCGCCGGCAACCTGAAGCTCGGGCCTGCGCTGGCGACGCTGTCGCCCTTCGTGCTGCTGGCCGCGCGCGAACGTTTCCGATTGCGCGGGCTGGCTGTCGCAGCCGTGCTGCTGATCGCGCCGATCCTG
Source organism: Dokdonella sp. (assembly GCA_036398455.1). GTDB lineage: Bacteria > Pseudomonadota > Gammaproteobacteria > Xanthomonadales > Rhodanobacteraceae > Dokdonella_A. The sequence continues at coordinate 5,756 of DASWPR010000270.1, read as the reverse complement.
CTGTCCGGTTCGCGCGCGGCGTGGCTGTCGTATGCGCTGGTCTGCCTGCTGATCGCCTGGCGCGAAACGCGCAGCAAGCGGCACTTCGTCGTCGCGGCGGCAGCGCTGTGCGTCGGCGTGGCGGGCATCGGCGCGCTCGCGCTGCATGACTCGGCCGGGTTCGGCGCGCGCATCGAGCGCAGCCTGCTCGTGCTGCGCGGTACCGAGGCGGCGGTCGACGAAGCTTCGGCGGGACGCCTCAGCATCTGGCGCACGGCGATCGCGATGACCGTCGCGCATCCGTTGACCGGTGTCGGCGCGCGCGGTTTCCGCTATGCCTATCCGCGCTACGCGGCGCCGGGCGATCGCTTCGTCGACACCAGCAGCGACACCGGCGCCTCGCATGCGCACCAGATCGTGCTGGAAGTGCTGAGCGAGACCGGCGTTGCGGGCCTTGCGCTGTGGCTCGCCGGCGTCTGCGTCGCCGTGCGCGCATGGCTGCGTGCCACCGCGGCGGCGCGCTCGCGCGCGCTGGCGCCGGGTCTGGCGCTCGTCGCGATGTGCTTCCCGCTCAACACGCACCTGGCGTTCTATTCGGCCTGGTGGGGTCTGCTGTTCTGGTGGCTGCTCGCGCTGTACTGCGCCGCACTCGCGGCACGCGAAGACTAGCGTTCGCGCGGCGCGCCCTTCAGCAGGCTGACGGCGAACGCGCCGACGAGCGCTGCGCCGGCCACCAGCACGACCCACAGAATCCAGCTTCGCCACGGCAGCGGTGCGGCCGGCGCACGCAGCGCGGCGTCGCCGGCGCTGCGCACGGCCGCGCCGAGGGTTGCCGGCGGCGGCTGCCAGTCGCGGCCGTACTTCGCACGCAGACTGGCCAGCGCGGCGTCGACCGGATAGTCCGCATGCCGTGCATGCAGGCTTCCGGCCGCCAGCGTATACGGAGCGCTGCCTTCGGCGAGAAACACCAGGGAGTCGGGCGGGAAGCCGACGGTCAGCTGCGGCGCCGCCGCCAAAGGCGTCGACGAATCGATGCGCAACTCGCGCACGCGGCCGCCGCTGCGCAGATCGAGCACATCGTTCTGCAGGTATTCCTCGCCCTGATGCAGGCGAAACGCGGTGACACGCGCGAGTTCGCGCCAGTCGTCGGGCGCGCTGCCCGGCATCCGCGCGAACAGGGTCAGCGGCGCCAGCGAATTGTCGCCGGCGAGCTCGATGCGCGCGCGATCGAGCGGCAGCGCGGCCGGCAGCTGGTAGTGGAATCGCACGGCGTTGCCTTGCGTCTGCGCGGCACCGGTCGCATCGGCGCGCAGCCACGCGCGCAGCGGCGCAGCGCTGCTGCGTTCGAGCATGCGCGCGTGCGCACTCAGTCCACCGAGTTCGGCGCCGTCATCGAGGCGATGCAGGCGCAGGTATTTCGCGCGCACGTTGCCGAGTGCGAGCTCGCGGCGTTCGAGCCTGGCGCCGTTTTGTTCGAGCGCCAGCACGGTTGCATTGCCGAGCGTGCGCCAGCTCTGCAGATCGTCGCTGGCCTCGATCGAGAAGCGCGCGACGATACCGGAGGTGGGCGTCGTCCAGTCGAGCTGGATGCGCTCGATCGCGTGCTCGACGCTGCTGGCGTCGAGCAGCCAGTCGCGCGCCTGCGCCGGCGCCGCGGCTGCCTGTTCGCCGGCATCGATGCGGCGCAGTCGGCCGCTGGCGTCGCGGTCGATGACCAGGCGCAAGTCGCCGGCCGGCGCCGCGGTCGTCGTCGCCGGCAGCGCGAGAACCGGGATCGCGCTGTCGAGCTCCTGCACCGTCGACGTCGTCGCGCCGGCCATGCGCCCGAGCGGTACCGGCTGGCCGGCCGCATTGAAGATTTCGATGTCGCGCAGTGCGTCGTCCTGCACCCAGGCGCAGACCTCGGGCGTCAACTCGACGCGCCACGCGCTGCTCGGCGCCGCGGCGTCGATCGTCAGCGCAAACGTGTAGGCGTAGTCGGCCGGCGTCGCTGCCGCCGCGCAGCGCAGCGTGCCGGACAGAAGGAAGAAAGCGAACGCACGACGTTTCATGCCGGATCTTCCTGTGTGCTCAGTCGCGGTGGCGCCGGCGCGAGGTAGCCGATCACCGTGCAAAGCAGGCCGTAGGCGATGAACGAGGCGATGCCGAACAGGTTGCCCAGGTGCGCGCGGTCGACCAGCAGCAGTTTCGCCAGCACGATCGCCATCAGCGCCGCGCCGGCGAGCCAGAGCATGCGCTGGCCGCGACGCGAGCCGATGACCCAGCCGAGGACGCCGAGCAGGCTCCAGACCACGGTGAGCGAGGTCTGCGCGAGATTGGAATCCCACATCCGCTCGTCCCATGGCGCGCCGCCGAGCTGATGCGCCGCGCGCAGCGTCGCCGCAGTGATGAAGGCGAAGCCGGCTGCGGCGAGCAGGGCCGGCCGCAGCTTCGCCAGATCGGCGCCGATATCCCGATCGGCCAGCCAGCGCGCCAGGCACGCCAGCACGCCGACCTGTGCCAGCTCGACCGGATTGAGCAGTGGAATGAACGGCAGCGGTGCGCTGTCGCCGGCATGGAACAGCAGCGACATGAATGCGAGCGTCGCCAGCAGCGCCTGCGAGACGAGCAGCAGGCCGCGATGCGTATCGAAGTGCGCGCTCATCGGCGGCGCGATCCATCGCGGACGCAGCAGGGTCAGCGCCCACGCGAGCAGCAGCGGCAGCAGGGTCAGTGCATCGATCCAGGCGATGCTCAGGCTCGCATCGGTCGCGCTCTGCCGCAGCACCAGCATCGCGGCGAGCGTCCACGTCCACAGCCAGCCGAGGTGGGCGACGCGCGGCGTCAGGTCGGTCTCTTCGCGCAGGCTGTTCAGGGCGAAGAATCCACCCAGTGCGAACAGCGCGAAGGCGATGAGTCCTGCAGGCGACAGCGGGCGCACACCCGTTTCCGCGAAGAACAGCACCAGCAGGACGGCGCTCGCGACCGCCAGGGCGGCGGTCCATGCGAGCGCGCTGCGGCGCAGACGCAGATGCGCAAAGGCGGCCAGCGCCGCCGACAGCGCGACGAAACCGAGTACGGCCGGCGCCCGTCGATCCGCTGCGACGAAGCGATCGATCTCGCGCAAGCCGGCGCCGAGCCACCAGGCGAGGCCCCACAAATACAGCGGCAGGGTGTGCGGCGCGGGCGCCTGCGCGCGCAGCAGCAGCCAGGCACTGACGAACGCGGCGGCCGCGATCAGCACGGCACTGATGAAACCGCCGTTCGCGATTGCCACGATGTCGCCGCTGCGGCCGACATCCAGCAGCGCGAACAGGAAGGCGCCCGCGGCGAGCGCCTGCAGCACGATGCCGGCGATCTGCGGCAGCCACTGCCGTTGGCGCAGGCCGAGCCAGACCAGCGCCGCACCCTCCAGCGCGAAGGTGCAGGCGGTCGAACGCGCGCTCAAGGCGAGCGGAACCGCCAGCGTCGCGAAGCCGACCGCGAGCACCGCGAAGGCTTCGCCGAGCACGCGCAGGCGTTCGCGCGAAAGCAGCAGCCAGGCGAGTGCGGCGTAGATGGCCGCCGCGGCGAGGGCCGAATAGGCCAGCGGCATGCGATCGCCTTCGAGCAGGGCCGCCTGCAGCGCGAACGCGACCAGGGGATTGCCGAACACGAGCGTGCCGTCGACGAGGTCGCGCCGCGCCGGTTCGCGCTGGCGCGCATACAAGATGGGAATCGCCAGATACAGCGCGAAATAGACCAGCAGAAAGGGCTCGGTGCTGGCGAACAATGCGGGTTCGTACTTGAGTACGCCCCAGGTCGTCGCGATCGCGTAGGTGAAGACGAAGCCGAGCAGGTTCAGCGCGCGCCACGGCCTGACCCAGGCGATGGCGAAGATGCCCAGGTTGAGCAGCGCGTAGTAGGCGAACAGCACCACATGATTGCCGCTGCCGGTCGAGATCAGGATCGGTGCGGCGAAACCGGCGATGATGCCGAGCACCGCCAGCGCCAGCGCGTCCTGCAATACGGCGAGCACGCCCGCACCCGCGACGAGCACGAGCATCAAGGCGAATGCCGCAGCGGCCGGCAGCAGGCTGTACAGGCGGAACGCGGCGAATACGGTCATCAGCAGCACGCCGATCGCACCGCCCTGCAGGCTCAGTGCGAAACTGCGTTTGCCGAGCCGCTGGCGCCAGCCGAACGCGAGCGCGGCGATCGCGGCGAGCGCGATACCCGCCAGGCGAAACTCGACCGGCAGGCGCAGCCAGCCTTGGTCCGAAGCATATTTCAGCAAAGCGCCGACGCCGGCGAACAGCACCAGCATGCCGACCTTGACCGGCACATTGCCTTCGCTGAACCAGCGTTTGGTCCAGTCGAGCAGACGCGCGACCGGATCGGGTGGCGCGGCCTCCGGTGTCGCCGGCGCTCGCGGCGACGGCACCCGCACCGCTGCGGGGATCGGTGGCGGCGAGAAGACGGCCGGCTCCAGTGTTCCTGGCCGATCATCGGGTGGACTTTCGCTGGTGCCCGGCGGCGGGCTGGTTGCGGCGGAGATCGGCGACAGGCGGATTTCAGCCGTCGCTTCCGGCGGCGCGCGGCGGCTGCCGGCGGGTGTGGCCTGCTCGCGCTGCGTGCGTGCAAATTCCTCGACTCTGCTCTGCAGCGCCGCGACCTGCGCGCCCAGCGTGCGCAGGCGTACCAGCACCAGTCCGATCGCCAGACCGCTGAAGAAGCCGAGGGCGGCCGTGCTGTCGTTGCCGACCGCGCCTCCGATCGAAAGGCAGACGATGCAACAGACGACGACGATCAGAAAAGCCATGCGTTCCCCCCATTCCGCGGATCGAAGCGCCGTCGTCAGTAGACGTCCGCTGCCCCCGGCGGTCGCGTCTTGAAGCGCTTGTGCATCCAAAGGTACTGCGTCGGCGCCTCGCGCACCATGCGCTCGACGCAGGCGTTCACCCGCGCGGTATCGGCGACGATGTCGGTGGTCGGGAAATCCGCCAGCGGCGCTTCCAGGCGGATCGCATAGCCGCCGCCATCGAGGCGGCGGTGAAAGAACGGGATCACGCAGGCGCCGGAGAGACGTGCGAGGTGATGCGTGGCGGTGATGGTCGAGGCGGGTACGCCGAAGAACGGCGCGAACACCGCGTCCTTGCCGCGCATGTCCTGGTCGGGTGCGTACCAGATCGTATTGCCGGCTTTCAGATAGCGCACCGTCTGGCGCAACTCATCCTTGGTGAACATGGCGTCGGCGTAGCGCAGGCGCGCGCATTTGACCGCCCATTCGAACGCGGCGTCGTCGTGCTCGCGGTACATGCCGCCGATGCGGATGCGCTGCGATACCAGCCGTGCGCACAATTCCAGATGTGAGAAATGCGCGCCGACCAGCAGCACGCCGCGGCCGGACTTCAAGGCCGTGTCCAAGTGCTCGATGCCTTCGAGCGTGAGCGGCACGCGCGCCAGCGCGCGCGGCGAACCCATCCAGGCGAGCGCGAATTCGACCAGCATGATGCCGCCGTCGACGAGGTCTTCCTCCAGCATCGCGGCACGCTGTACTTCTTCGAGTTCGGGGAAGCACAGGGCCAGATTGCGCGCGGCGACGTGGCGGCGTTCGCGCAGCAGCTGCGCCGACAACCGGCCGAGCACGCGGCCGATGCGCAGCAGCAGCGGGTAGGGCAGCCGTGCAGTCAGCCAGGTGAATCCGAGGCCGATCCAGGCGGGCCAGTGGCGCGGGGCGAGCATGGCGGATCGGAACGGCGGGGCGGCTTGTGGCATCCGAGCGATTGTAATGGCAGCCGCCGCCGGCAAGATGCAAG
>DASWPR010000269.1:0-8420 GCA_036398455.1 Dokdonella sp. | reverse complement strand
GCGGCGCACGCGGCCGGCGGTGCGGCGCGTGAAGGGAGGCAGATCCTCTTCGTCGAGCAGGATGTCCGCGCCGACCTTGATCACGGTCAGCGGCGTGCGCAGCTCATGGCTGGCATCGCGGGTGAAATTGCGCTCGCGTTCGACGAAATCCTCCAGGCGCGACGCAAATCCGTGCAGCGCGCGCGCCAGGCTGGCGACATCGCTGTCGACCTCGACGTTCAGCGGCAGGTTCTCCGGCAGCAGCGCATCGATGTCGGGCTGGTTCGGGTCCCACGCGCGCACCGTATCGGCGAGCACCACGACCGGCGCCAGCGCGCGCCGCGACGCGCGATAGGCCATCACCGCGGTGCTGCCGCCGACGGTGAGAATGATCAGCACCAGGCCGAAACCCAGCCAGTAGAGGTACTCCAGCCTCTGCGTGAAGACGACGTACAGCCGGCCGCTGCTGGTGTCGGTCACCAAGGCGGCATAGTGTTGCCCGGCGTGCTGATGATGAAATCCCGGCTGCAGGGCGCGGATATATTCCGGCACCTCGGCGGCGTCCTCGGGCGTGCGCACGAGCCAGGACTGGACGAACGCGTTGATGTAGGGACGCGCCTGCGCATCGGCGGCGAGGCGCTTGGTGAATGCAGCCGTCTGACGCTCGACGATCTCGCGCAGCGCGAAATTCTCGACCAGGGTGATGGCGATGTAGACGCCGAGCATCGCAGACAGGCTGATCGCCGCCATCTGCTGGATGAACACCGCCCAGATCTTGCGCCGGATGCCGTCAGGGCGTTGCATTCAATCTCACCACGGCGGGCTCCGGCGAAAGCGACGGCGTGCGTCGAGCGGCACGCGCCTCTGCGCATGCATCAAGGCACGTGCCGGAAATCCGGCTCAGGCGAAGCGACGATCCGGCACCACCTCGACACCGATATCGGCCAGGCGGTAGCCGGAGCTGTGAATCGTATGCAGCAGCTGGTTCGAAAAAGGCCGGTCGATGATCTTGCGCAGATTGTACAAATGGCTGCGCAGCGTATCCGAATCGGGCAGCAGGTCGCCCCATACTTCACGTTCGATGTCGCGCCGGCTGACCACGCGCGGCGACTCGCGCATCAGGATCATCAGCAGCTTGACGCCGATCGGCGCCAGCTGCAGTTCCTGCCCGGCGCGCATGACGCGCAGCGTCGCGGTGTCGAGCTTGAGATCGCCGACGACCAGCACTTCATCGCTGACCTGGCGCCGGTTGCGCCGGATCAAGGAACGCACGCGCGCCTCGAGCTCGCGGATCTCGAACGGTTTCACCAGGTAGTCGTCGGCGCCCGCATCGAGCCCGACCAGCTTGTCTTCGACGGTGTCGCGCGCGGTCAGCATCAGCACCGGCGTCGCGCGCTTCTCGTCGTGGCGCAGGCGGCGGCAGAGCGAGATGCCGTCGAGACCGGGCAGCATCAGGTCGAGCACGACGACGTCGTAGCTGTTGGTCGAGGCAAGGCGCAGGCCGCTGATGCCGTCCGCCGCATAGTCGACGGAGTAGCCGCGTCGCTCCAGGAATTCGCCGACGGTTTCGGAAATACCGCGATTGTCCTCGATCAACAGGATCGCGCCGGTCTGGCTCTCACGCTTATCCATGGCATCCCCTCCACACGGTATCTTCACGTCCGTGAAGATTACGCACCCAACTTTGTGATCGAGGTGTGAAAAAGTAGACGCCTTTGCGCTGCGGATTGCAAATTGTGGACCAGCGCACACGTCCACACCGGCAAAAGCCGGTGCGGACGCGCGCTGCGGGGGTCAGCCGCCGCCTTCTTTCAGGCCGCGCTGCTCAAGCAGCGGTTCGACGCTGGGGTCGCGGCCGCGGAACGCGCGGTAGAGCGAGGCCATTTCCTGCGTGCTGCCGCGCGACAGGATCATGTCGCGGAAGCGCTGGCCGTTCTCGCGGGTCAGGCCGCCGTGCTCGCGGAACCAGTAGAACGCGTCGTCGTCGAGCACTTCGCTCCACAGGTAGGCGTAGTAGCCGGCCGCGTAGCCGCCGCCCCAGATGTGCGCGAAATACGAGGTGCGGTAGCGCGGCGGCACTTCGTGGAGGTCGATCTTGTCGTCCTTCAGCGCCTTCGTCTCGAACGCATCGACGTCCTGCTTCGGCGCATCGGCCGGCAAGGTATGCCAGCGCATGTCGAGCAGCGCGGCGGCCAGGTATTCGGTCGTCGCGAAGCCTTGATCGAACGTGCGCGATTTCTTGATCTTCTCGACCAGTTCGGCCGGCATCGGCGCGCCGGTCTGGTAGTGCTTGGCGTAGTTCGCGAACACCTTGGGATCGGTCGCCCAATGTTCGTTGAACTGCGAGGGGAATTCGACGAAGTCGCGCGGCACGTTGGTACCGGACAAGGTCGGGTACTTCACGTTCGAGAACATGCCGTGCAGCGCGTGGCCGAACTCGTGGAACATCGTGGTGACGTCGCCGGAGGTGATCAGCGCCGGCTGGCCCGCTGCAGGCTTGGTGAAGTTGCACACGTTGTAGACGACCGGCTTGGTCCCGATCAGGCCGGACTGGCCGACCAGGTTGTACATCCACGCACCGCCACGCTTGCTGTCGCGCTTCCAGTAGTCGGCATAGAACAGCGCCATCGAGCTGCCGTCCTTGTCGAATACTTCGAACACGCGTACGTCCGGCTGCCAGACAGGGATGTCCTTGCGTTCCTTGAAGGTGAGCCCGTACAGCTGGTTGGCGGCGAAGAACACGCCGTCGTGCAGCACGCGGTCGATTTCGAAATACGGCTTGACCTGCGTCTCGTCGAGGTCGAACTTGTCCTTGCGCACCTGTTCGGCGTAGTACTGCCAGTCCCACGGCGCAAGCTTGAAGCCGGCCGCATTCTTGTCGATCAGCGTCTGCATGTCGGCTGCTTCGCCGCGGGCCTTCGCGGTGGCGGCCGGCACCATGTCGGTCATCAGCTTGATCGCGTTGGCCGGCGTCTTGGCCATCTGGTCGTCGAGCGTGTACGCGGCGAAGTTCGGAAAACCGAGCAGCTTCGCGCGTTCGGCGCGCAGCACCGCGAGGCGCTGGACGATCGCGCGCGTATCGTTCGCGTCGCCGTGCTCGGCGCGCTCGGTGGACGCCTTGAACACGCGTTCGCGCACGCTGCGCTCTTTCAGGTTCACCTGCGCCGGCTGCTGCGTGGTGTTCTGCAGAACGATCGCGAACTTGCCGGCCTGCATGTGCGTCTTCGCCGCATCGGCTGCGGCTGCGATGTCGGCATCGGAGAAGCCGGCCAGCGCCTCCTTGTCATCGACGATCACGGCGGCGGCGTTCGTCGCCGCGAGCAACTTGTTCTGGAAGTCGGTCGAGAGGGTCGACTCTTCCTTGTTGAGCGCACGCAGCTGGGTCTTGCCCGACGCATCGAGCTGGGCACCTGCGCGCACGAAGTTCTGGTAGTAGCGCTCGACCAGATGGATCTGCTCCGCATCCAGGCCGGACGAGGAACGCCCGTCGTACAGCGTCTTCACCCGATGAAAGAGCTTGTCGTTCAGAAAGATCGCGTCCTGATGCGCGGCCAGCTCCGGCGCGACGGCCGATTGCACCTTCTGCAGCGTGTCGTTGGTATCGGCCCCGGTGATCGCTCCGAACACCGCAGCGACGCGGTTCAGCATCAGACCGGTGCGCTCCATCGCCTCGATCGTATTGGCGAACGTCGGCGCCTCCTTCTGCCCGGCGATCTTGTTCATCTCGGCGAGCTGCTCGCGCATGCCGGCCTCGATCGCGGGCTGGTAGTCGGCGTCCTTGATCTTGTCGAACGGCGGCGCCTGAAACGGCAGCGCGCTCGCCGCCGCAAACGGATTGCTCGCCGGCAGCGCGGCAGTCGCCGCTTTCGCCTGCGCATCCGGCGCATTCGCCAGCATGCCGAAACCTCCGATCAGAACCAGGTTCATCGTCGTCGCCAAGAGTCGTGTTCGCAGCATGGAGCATCCTCGCTGGATGGAAGGGTGCCGCGCGGGGCCGGACGGTCGGCAGCGGCAGGGTGCCGCAGCTTAGCGGACTCATGCCGCACCGACATATGCCGTTCGACCCGGTCCGGCGCGATTGAGGGCGGAATCCGCGCCGTTTCAGCGCAAATCGCGCAGGGCCGGCTGCAGCACGGCCCAGACGTTCTCGAGCACCTTCGGCTGCGCTTTCGCCTTCGGATGCAGGCCATCGTCCTGCATCAGATCGGGGTCCAGCGCGACGCCGTCGAGCAGGAATGGCAGCAAGGGCGCGTTGAATTCGTCGGCAAGGCCCCGATACATCGAACGCAGGCCATCGCGATACTGCGGCCCGTAATTGACCGGCAGTTCGATGCCGACCAGCAGCGCATGCGCGCCGGCCGCGCGGATCGCGGTCAGGATCTTCACCAGATTGGCGCGCGCCTCGGCCAGCGGCAGGCCGCGCAGGCCGTCGTTGGCACCCAGTTCGACGATCACCAGCGCCGGCTGGTGGTCGGCCAGCAGTTGCGGCAGGCGCGCGAGTCCACCCGCGGTCGTTTCGCCGCTGATGCTGGCATTGACGACCGCGCGCGGCGGCGTGGCGGCCTCAAGGCGCTGGGTCAGCAGGCTGACCCAGCCGTCCTTTACGGCGATGCCATGCGCGGCGGACAACGAATCACCGAGCACCAGGATCGGCGGCGTGGCGGCCGTCGCCAGCGTAGCGAACCACCCGAATGCGAACCACAACAGGACACGACGAAGCATGAGCGCAGACACCGAAGCCGCCTTGAGTGCCACCGAGATTAGCAAAGTCGTCGACGGGCCCGACGGCCGCCTGACGATTCTCGACGGCATCGGCCTCGACGTCGCACGCGGCGACAGCCTCGCCATCGTCGGCGCTTCCGGCTCCGGCAAGACGACCCTGCTCGGCCTGCTGGCCGGACTCGACCGGCCTACGCGCGGCAGCATCACGCTGGCCGGGCAGCGTCTCGACGCACTCGACGAGGAAGCGCGTGCGCGCCTGCGCCGACGCCTGGTCGGCTTCGTGTTCCAGAGCTTCCATCTGCTGCCGGCCTTGAATGCCGAAGAGAACGTGATGCTGCCGCTCGACCTGGAAGGTCGCGACGATGCGCGCGAACGCGCCGCCGAAGCACTCGCCCGGGTCGGCCTCGAACAGCGCCGGCATCACTTCCCGCATCAGCTTTCCGGCGGCGAGCAGCAGCGTGTCGCGCTCGCGCGCGCGTTCGTGCACGGCCCGCAGATCCTGTTCGCCGACGAGCCGACCGGCAACCTCGACCAGCGCACCGGCGCCAGCGTCGGCGACCTGCTGTTCGCGCTGAACCGCGAGCACGCCACGACCCTGGTGCTGGTCACCCATGACAGCAAGCTCGCCGAACGCTGCGCGCGGCGCCTGCACCTGCAGGAAGGCCGCATCGTCGAGGCGCTCGCGTGAGGCCGTTCGCATTCGCGGCGCGCAGCCTGCGCCGCGAGTTCCGCCACGCCGAACTCGCGACCCTGGCCGCAGCCCTGGTGCTGGCGGTGGCCGCGCTCACTGCAGTGGCGACGCTGGCCAGCCGCGTCGAGCGCGCGATCGTCGCCTCCGCCGCCGAACTCATCGGCGGCGATCTCGGCATCAATTCCGGCAAGGCGTTGCCGGCATCGTTCCTCGACGAAGCACGCCGTCGCAGGCTCGCCACGAACGAGCTGGCCGATTTCCCCAGCGTGGTGTTCGCCGGCGAGACGAGCAAGCTCGCCGACGTGCGCGCCAGCGACGCGGCATTTCCGCTGCGCGGCGCGCTCAGCGTGCTCGACGCGGGCGGCGTGGAGACCCCCGCACGGGCACCGCCAGCCGGCACGGTCTATGCGGATCATGCAGCCCTGGCTGCGCTCGGCGTCGGCGTCGGCGCGAAGGTGCAGCTCGGCGGACGCGATCTCCTGGTCGGCGGTGAAATCGCGAAATCGCCCGACGGCGGCAACCTGTTCCGCATCGCTCCGCGCGTCCTGATGAGCCTTGCCGATGCACAGGCGAGCGGCCTGATCGGACCGGGCAGCCGCGCGCGCCATCGCCTGCTCGTGGCCGGCGACGAGAACGCCATCGCCGCGTTCGCCGCCTGGGCCAAGCCGCAACTGCCGGACGGCGCCGAGATCACCACGGTCGAGGATGCGCAGCAGAACCTGCGCACCGCGTTCGAGCGTGGCGAAAGTTTCCTGCGCCTCGCCGCGTTGCTGGCGGCGCTGCTGTCCGGCGTCGCGGTTGCGCTGGCGGCGCAGCGCTTCGCGCGGCGCAAGGTCGAGGAGGTCGCGCTGTTGCGCTGCCTCGGCGCGAGCCGCGCGGAAATTCTCACCGCCCTGCTGCTCGAACTCGGCCTGCTCGCGCTGCCGGCTTGCCTGCTCGGCCTGCTGCTCGGTCTCGGCCTGCAGCAGCTCGTGCTCAGCCTCGCCAGCGGCCTCTTGCCCGGCGCTGCACCGGGCTTGCCCTGGGGCCCGCCGCTGGCGGCGTTTGCGGTCGGCCTGGCGGTGCTGTTCGGCTTCGCGCTGCCGCCCCTGCTGCGCCTGCGCGATGTCGAGCCGATGCGCGTATTCCGCCAGGAAATGACCGCGCGCGTGCGCCGCTTCGATGCGCTGTATCTGCTGCCGCTGGTCGTCGGTGCGCTGCTGATCGTGTTCGGCGCCGGCAACCTGCGGCTGGCGGCGACGCTGGCGGCCGGCTTCGCCGGCGTGGCGCTGGCCACCTTCGTGTTCGGCCTGCTCATGCTGAAACTGGTGCGCGTCGCGGCTGCGCGGCTGCGCGGCGCGCTGCGCTTCGGCCTCGCCAATCTCGCCCGCCGGCGTGCGCTGACCCTGCTGCAGGCCGGCGCGCTCGCTCTCAGCCTGACCGCGCTCGCCGTGCTGGCGGTGGTCGGGCCGTCCCTGCTCGCGCGCTGGCGCGCTGAATTGCCGGGCGACACGCCGAACTGGTTCATGATCAACCTGCAGCCGGAGCAGCGCGGCGCGCTCGAACAGCGCGTACGGCAGCTCGGCGCGAGCAATCTGAATACGCTGCCGCTGGCGGTCGGCAAACTCATCGCGATCAACGGCCGCGCCCCCGATCCGAAGGACTACAGCGACCGCCGCGCCGAGAGCTGGATCAACGGCGAGACGCGCCTCAGCTGGAGCACGCAACTGCCGGTCTCGAACAAGCTGCTGCAGGGGCATTGGTTCGACGCCCCGGTGACGCAGCCGCAGCTGTCGGTCGACGAGTTGTGGATCGAGATGTTCCACCTCAAGCTCGGCGACACGATGACCCTGCGCGTCGGCGAGCGCGAAATCACCGCGACGATCAGCAGCATCCGCGGCGTCGACTGGGATTCGTTCCGCGCGAACTTCTTCCTGATGCTGGACCCGGCCAGCGGCGAGACCCTGCCGCACAGCTACGTCGCCAGCTTTCACCTGGACCCGGCCGCGGCGGGCGCGCTGGCCGGTCTTTCGCGCGACTATCCGAACATCTCGCTGATCGACCTCAACGCGATCCTCGACCGCGTGCGCGACATCATCGGCCGGGTCAGCCGCGCGGTCGCCTGGGTGCTCGGATTCAGCCTCGCCGCCGGCGTGCTCGTGCTGCTCGCGGCGCTCGCCTCGACCGCCGACGAGCGCCGCTTCGAGACCGCGCTGCTGCGCACGCTCGGCGCCCACGCGCGCCAGCTCAATGTCGCCGTGCTGGCCGAGTTCGCCGTGCTCGGCCTGCTCGCCGGCATGATCGCGGTGGCCGGTGCGGGCGTACTCGGCGCCGTGCTCGCGCGCCAGGTATTCCGCATGCGCGACTACGTGCCGCCGCTGGATGCGCTGGCGCTGGTCGTGCTCGGCGCTGCGCTGGTGGTTGCGCTGGCCGGCTGGGTCGGCACCTTGCGCATCGCGCGCACCTCGCCCATGGCGGTGCTCCGGCGCGGCTGACGCGCGCCGATGTCCTGCTAGTAGCTGCCGTGCTCGCTGCCTTCCGACCACCACTCGAACGTGGTCTCGAGGTCGACCGTGCTGAAGATCACATGGCCGCGATTGAGTTCGCGGCCCATCGCAGGCTTGCCGTCGAGCTGGCCCGACCACCAGCCGGTCTGTGAGTGGCCGCTGAAGCGCGCACGCTGCGTGCCGAACGCGAATTCCATGCTGTGCGTGCCGCCGGCATCGACGTGGTCGGTCATGCGGCAGGCGACGGCGGGCGCGTCGTTCAGCGCGCAATGCACCGGTTCGCCGGCGTCGTCGGCACGAACGGCGCCGGCGCAGGCCGCCGCGGCGATAAGGAAAAACAGCATCGTTCTCGTGGTCATCGAACATCCTGTGGCGGAAGAGTGCGCCGTGCCGATCGAGGCGCCGGGCTTGCGCAAGCCGGCTGCCCAAGCGGGCGCTCGGCTCACTTGGCGGCGCCTCCGCCCAGCGTAGCGAATATCGGCGCAGGTTCCAGCCTCGCGCCTGCCCTTCTTCCAGACCAGCTGGGGATATCCCCAGGGTGC